>NZ_JBHJUK010000199.1:0-8702 GCF_042266225.1 Kitasatospora sp. NPDC056181 | reverse complement strand
TCGGCGCTGGCCGTCACCATCTCGTGGCAGATCTCGCTGCACAACGCGGTGGCCGGGGGCACGGCGATGATCCTGGGGCTGGCCTTCGGCCCGGCCGTCCTGCCCGCGGCCGCGGCCCTGCCGGTGGCGGTGGGCTGGTCCCGGCTGGTCCTGAAGGCTCACACGCCGGCGCAGGTGCTCGCCGGAACGGCGCTCGGCGGTGTCTGCGCGCTGGTCTTCATGCTGTTGCGCTGAGCCGCGCACCCCTTCGGACGGCACCGGGAGCAAGGACTGCACTCCGGGTTCGACGCGACGCCGTGCGCCCGGTCGGGCGGCGATCGGCACGGTCGGGCGGCGGTTCGGGCCCCGGGCCGCTGACCGCAGGGATCCAACGGCGGGGTCCGACCACGGGAGTACGACGGCACTGGCCGGCTCTCGACGTTGCTGACGGCCGTGCTCGGCGCCGCCGCCCCCTGGCTCGGACTCGGACTCGGACGACTCAGGGCAGTCGGACCCCGTGCCCGCTCAGCCGGCGTGCAGGATCCGGAAGCGACCGGAGTCCGCCGGATCCCGGTCGACAACCTGGACTGACGACCAGGCCCACTGCCAGACGCCGATGCCCGGTGTGCGGGAGAACCGGATCTGCCCGCGGGTGCCCTCGACGGCAACGTGCGGCCAGGCCCCGGCGATGCGCGCCCGGTCCGTGCCGTGAGAACGCAGTACGTCGGCGAGGACGGCGACCGTGTCGTAACCCTCGAAGGCGACGAAGGAGGGTGCTTCGCCCAGCCGCTCGCGCAGGGCCGTCCCGACCCGTGCACCGAGTGGACCGAGCCGCTCGGGCAGGTAGCGCAGGAACGGGATCGCCGAGCCGTCGTCACCCAGCAGCGCCGCCCACTCGGCGAACTCCGGCTGCCCTGCCGGAGCGCCGATCACGACCTCGGCGAGGCGCCGGTCGCGGCGGACGGACCTGACCAGTGACACCGCCGGCTCCGGGAGGCCGGTCAGCAGGAGGAGGGCCGTCGCGCGATGGTCGACGAGTGCCTCGCACACGCCCGCGGGGTCGAGCGCGCCCGTGTCGAGTTCGATGAGGGTGCCGCCGCGCGGAGCGAGGTGGTCCCGCAGGATGCGGGTCCCGGATGCCCAGTAGACACTCTGCTGGGCTGCTACGGCGATCCGGCTGTGGCCCGCGCCGAGGAGGAAGTCGGCGTAGATCCGCCAGCCGTGGGTCTGCGCGGGGCAGAGGCGCGCGACCCATTCCGTCGGCCGCTCGGTGAGCGCGTCGAGGACCGCCGATGAGCAGAGGAACGGCAGGCCGAGGGCGTCGGCCCTGGCGGCGACGGCGCGAGCGACGACACTGTGGTACTCCCCCGCCAGGGCGGCCACGCCCAGGCCGGCCAGTTCGTCCACGGCCTGGGCGGCCCTCTGCGGATCGGCGGCGGTGTCCCGGACGACCAGCTCCAGCGGTCGTCCGACGATCCCACCGCTGTCATTGACGTCGCGAACGGCCAGCTCAAGGCCGGCCAGCAGGTGTTGCCCCGCTCCGACCCAGCCGGGCCGGGTCAACGGAGCGAGGGCGCCGATCCGGACGGACGGTCCTTCGGTCCGGCCCGCTCCGGGCGGCGGTGATGGCGTCTTCATGCCTTGGAGTCTCCTTGTCAGGACGAGGTGGCGGCTAGCCCGGACCGCGGAGCGGTGGTCCCCCGGGTACGCCCGCCCCCGGGCCGACCCGAACGCACGCCATCAGGCCCGATCACCGCTCGCACCCCCTCTCACGCCGCGTCGCCGCTCATGTCCGTACGCAACACGAGCGGGGCCGGATCCTCGGATCGGGGCCGGGCCATGCAGGCGATCTTCGCACCGGACCCGCCGTCCCGACAGGGCATTTGTTCGACTTGCATCTCCGACGGCTCCCCACCTCCAGCGTGAGCGCACGAGCGCGTCCGGCCGCCTGCGGGCCGGTGGGCCACCGGCCCGGTCCGAGCCCTGCGGGGCGGACCCCCGGAGCCCTGCGGGCGGGCCTTCCGGTGGCGAGCAGCGGGGCGCCTCTCCCGCTTTTTCATATGCCATTCCTATGAATAGACGGTGCATCACTCACGCGAGGGAACTTCCTTTAAAGATTTGCCCACGGAACATTAAAGGTTGCATAGTGATAAAGCCTCAGTTGGCCCTAGAGATGGCCAAGTTCAGGCAAAGTCGCACCCTTTGATGTGAGGAGAAGGCCTTGCTTCACGGAAACCCGGCGTCGGGCCACGGCCGGCGACTCCGCGAGGAGATCGCCGCCCCGGGCACGACCCCGCTGATCGGCGTCTACGACATGTACTCGGCCTCCATCGCGGCCGAGCACTACCACGGCATGTTCGTCTCCGGCTTCGGCTTCGCCGCGTCCTACTACGGCCTGCCCGACATCGGGTTCATCGCCTGGCCGGACATGGTGGCCTTCGTCGAGCGGCTGCGCGGCGCCTTTCCGCAGCACCACCTGCTGGTCGACATCGACGACGGCTACGTCGATCCCGAGGTGGCCTGCCACGTCGTGCGAAGGCTGGAGCGGATCGGCGCCTCCGGCGTCATCCTGGAGGACCAGAAGCGCCCGCGCCGCTGCGGCCACGCCGACGGCAAGCAGGTGCTGCCACTGGAGGAGTACCTGGAGAAGCTGGACCAGGTGCTCGCCAACCGCACCGACCTGGTGGTCGTGGCACGGACGGACGCCACCGAGGAGGACGACATCCTGCGCCGCGCCGAGGCGCTCGCGGCCACCGACGCGGACGTCGTCCTCGTGGACGGCGTGCGCAGCGAGGAGTGGATCCGGCGCATCCGCAAGGTCGTGGGCGACAAGCCGCTGCTCTTCAACCAGATCGCCGGCGGCAAGTCCCCGCGCCTGTCGCTTTCGGAACTGACCGGCCTCGGAGTGGACGTCGCCATCTACAGCACGCCCTGCCTGTTCGCGGCGCACCGGGCCATGGACGAGGCGCTGGCGGGGCTGAAGGTGGCCGACGGCCGGCTGCCGGCGCCGACCGGGGACAGCCGCCAGATCGGCGTCCGTGAGTCCACCGAGCTGCTGGAGCGGAACATCGCCCATCCGCGGGTGCGCGAGGCGGTGCGGGCGTGACGACCGACCCGCGTCGCCGGGACGGGCGCGGTGGGCGCAGCGAGCTGGGTGGGCGCGGCGCCGTGCCCGTGCGGGCGGCGGTCCGGCGGCGGCTGGCCGTCGCCGGGCTGGCCGGGGCATGGGCGGCGCTCGGCGGCGTCGCCCCGCCGGCGGCGGCGGAGGGCGGCCTGATCACCGTGATCGACAACTCGCACGCGGACTCACTGATCCGGGCCGACTCACTGATCCAGGCGGACTCCCTGGTCCAAGCGGACTCCTTGCTGGAGGTTGACCGGACCGCCAATCTCCAGACCGGAAAGGGCACGGCGGGCAGCGACCACGACGGCACCGGCGCACTGGTGGGCGATCTCCTGCTGGCCGCGCCGCCCGCCCCGGCGACAGGGGGCGGCGGATGAGCGATGGACTTCAGCACCGGACTCCTCCTCCACCTCCACCGCCCCAGTCGCCACCCCAGTCGCCATCCCAGTCGCCGCCGCAGTCGCCGCCGACGACAGGGACGGAGGACGCAGCGCAGTCCTCGGGGGCCAGGAGGCAGGCGCGAGTGCAGGCGCGGGTGCGCGTGTGGGCGCAGGCGTGGCCGGGAGCCTGGCCGCGCTGGCTCGACCCGTACATGGCCGCGCTCGCCGGCACCGTCCTGTTCGCCGCACTGCTGCCGGCCACCGGCCGGGCCGCCCGGGTGGCGGAGCAGGCCTGCGACCTCGCGGTCGCGCTGCTCTTCTTCCTCTACGGTGCCCGGCTGTCCTCCCGCGAGACGCTGGCCGGGCTCCGCCACCTCCGCCTGCACGGGCTGGTGCTCGTCTGCACCTTCGTCCTCTTCCCCCTGCTCGGGCTGGCCACCGCCGTGCTGACGCCCGCTCCACTCACCGGGCAGTTGCAGACCGGGGTGCTGTTCCTCTGCCTGGTCCCGTCAACGGTGCAGTCCTCGGTGGCGCTGACCGGCGCCGCCCGGGGCAACGTGCCGGCCGCGATCTGCGCGGGCACCTACTCCAGCCTGGCCGGTCTCGTCCTGACGCCGCTGCTGGCCGCCTGGCTGCTGGGTGCACACGCCGCCCTCTCCCCGGACGGCCTGGCCCGGATCGGCCTGCAGCTCCTGGCGCCCTTCCTCGCCGGGCAGTTGCTACGGCCGCGCGTCGGCGCGCTGCTGGACCAGCACAAACGGCTGCTCACCCCGGTGGACCGGGGCTCGATCCTGCTCGTCGTCTACACCGCCTTCAGCGCGGCGGTCGCGCAGGGCATCTGGAGCAGGACGACGCCCGCCGCACTGCTCGGTCTGCTGGGCGTGCTGCTCGCCCTGCTCGCCGCCGCCCTCGCGTTCGCCAGGCTCGGCGCCCGGGTCCTCGGCCTCGACCGGCAATCCGGGATCGCCGCCGTCCTATGCGGCTCACAGAAGAGCCTGGCGAACGGACTGCCGATGGCCACCGTGCTGTTCGGCCCCGAGGCCGGACTGCTGGTGCTGCCACTGATGGCGTACCACCAACTCCAGTTGGTCGCCGGGACGTTCCTGGCCGGCCGCTGGTCCCGTGCCCCGGACACCTCCCACTCCACGATGCCCCCGTGCCGCTGCACCATCCACCTCCCCGCGCGGCCCCGGGGCCGCGGCCGGCCACTGCACGACGCGGTGGCCGGCCCGTCCCGGAAGGAGCAGACACGCCGGTCCTGCGGCGAGGACGTTGGTCCAGTGGCCTGAAACCCGGCCCCCCGGGGCCCGCGTACCCCCAGTCGCTCGCGACCGAAAATAGATTGGATGCGACCGATTTGGCTCGTTAGGTGCTCATATGAGCGCCAGAGGAGTGATCATGACGGTAGATTCGACCGCGCCGACGGCCGCAGTGGCCATGACCCTGGCCGCACTCGCGGCGACCGGGGCGACCCCGCGCCCGTCCGGTGAGAGCGTGACGACGCAGAAGCTGCGCATCGCCACCGGCATCAAGCAGCAACTGTCCGACCCCGCCCTGGCGACCAAGGGCACGTGGCAGCTGGCCTGGCTCGCGCTGAGCCCGGACAACGCGAACATGGCGTACGTCGCCAAGGACACCTCCGGCTCGAACGCGTTCGCCGTGGTCGTGCGCGGGACGGTCGCCAACGCGATCGACACCCTGGAGGACCTCGACGTCGGCACGGTGGTCCCGTTCACCGTGGGCGGAGCATCGCCGGTCTCCGTCTCGAAGGGCGCCATGACGGCGTTCACCCAGGTCGCCGGCATGACCGACGGGTCCCCGGGGGCGGGTGCCAACCTCCAGCGGGCGCT
This sequence comes from Kitasatospora sp. NPDC056181, assembly GCF_042266225.1. Classification (NCBI taxonomy): domain Bacteria; kingdom Bacillati; phylum Actinomycetota; class Actinomycetes; order Kitasatosporales; family Streptomycetaceae; genus Kitasatospora; species Kitasatospora sp. NPDC056181. The sequence goes on along the minus strand of NZ_JBHJUK010000199.1, from coordinate 3,369 downwards.
CACCCTGCTCCTGACGGACGCACCCCCGCGGGCGACGGTCACCGTGATCGGCCACAGCCTGGGCGGCTGCATCGCCTCCGTGCTCGCGCTGTACCTCCAGGCCCAGAACTGGGGCGGCCTCGCGCCGCAGTTCGGGGTGATCACCTTCGCCGCCCCCACCGCCGGGTTGAAGGACTTCGCCGACCGCTTCAACTCCGTGCAGTGGACCGTGAACCAGGGGTACGTCAACAACTACGACATCGTGCCCCGGGCCTGGGCCGACCTGAACACGGCCAAGAAGTGGTACCCCGCCACCCACGGGCCGGTCGCGCCCGCCGACGTCAAGGACGTCCTCATCCCGGAGATCGAGGCCCTCACCGGACCCAACGTCTACGTCCAGCCGAACAACGTCATGCCGCCCCTGAACCCCAACTACGACACCTTCGACCCCGCCGTGGTCAAGAGCTCGACCGAGGACTTCCTGGCCCAGGTCGCCTACCAGCACGCCAACTCCACCTACCTGGGCCTGCTGCAGGCGCCGCCGGTGCCCACCGGACCGGTGGTGCAGGCCATCAGTCCCAACGTCGGGACCGCGGGCACCCAGATCACCATCACCGGGACTGGCTTCGGGCCGGACAGCGTCGTCGACCTCGGCCCGGTCCCGTGCATGAGCAAGGTCGTCAGCAACACCCAGATCATCGCCACCGCCCCCGAGGGGGTCGGCGTCGTCGACGTCAGGGTCACCGGGAGCCTGGGCACGTCCCCGTCCGTCCCGACCGGGCAGTTCGCCTACGGCGGGCCGCAGCCCGTCCTGGTCACCGGCATCTCCCCGAACAACGGAAAAACCGGGCAGACGGTCACCATCACGGGCACGGGCTTCGCCGCCAATCCCACCGTGTACTTCGGGAAGAACCCCGCGACCTCCGCGTTCGTCTCGCCGACCCAGATCACCGCCACGGCGCCCTCGTCGGGCGCCCCCTTCAGCAAGACGGTCGACGTCAGGGTACTGGTGAACGGCTACCTGTCCCCCGCCGTCCCCGTCGACGAGTTCACCTACCCCGGCTGACACCGGGGTCGTCCGGCCGCGCCCCGCACAGCACCTGTGTCACCGGCACCGGGTGCGACCTCAAGAAGGCCTGACCGGCCGTAGGCGGCCCGACCCGGCCCCGGTGCAGCACCGGGCGGACGATCCGCACCAGGAGCCTGCGGGGCCCGGCCGTGCCCCACCCTCGACGGCAGGCAGGGCACGCGCGAAGACATCGCCCCAGGGGGCGCGGCACTCATGAGGCCGCGCCCCCGTCTGCTGTGACGGCGGGGGCCTGACGGCACGACGGCGCCGAAGCAGGCTCCCGCAGGTTCGAGGACGAAAGGCCGTCAGCTGTAGCATCCACCAGTCCTTCCTGTGTGATTCACCCGTATCTGCGGCTGCCTCCGGACTACTAGAGTCCGCCTCTGCGAGCCGCGTTGAGCGCCGGCTCGTACGGGTCCCGCCTCCCCACTCCCCAGGCTCCCCAGCCGTCGTCGGACCCGTGACGGCCGCACCCCGCCGCGGTCGGTCTTCTCCTGTACGGCTTTCGTCCGCGCTGCCTCCTCCCGTGTGCAGCGCTGCAGATCAGAGAGGGAGAGTCCGATGAGGACCAAGTTCCTGCCGCGCCTGGTGGCCGGAAAGGCGCTGGTGACAGCCGCCCTGCTGGCCCTGGCGGTGCCCGGGGTCGCGTACGCCAACACCGTGGGCGTGACCGTGAAGACCCCCGGCGCCACCGCCGGGCCCGCCACCACCTTTTCCGAGATCTCGACCCACGCGGACTGCAGCAGCGGTCTCGCCTCCGGCGGCGGCATCAACCAGGCCATCGGTACCGGTACGTCGTCCAACGGCAACCACGTGAACGGCACCGGGCCCAGCCCCGACGGCTCCACCGAGTACACCGGCTCCACCGGTGTCGTCGGCACCGACAACACGCACTGGCTCGGCATCGGCGGCAGCGGCGGCGCGGTGAACAGCTCGTTCTCGTCCACCCCGTACGCGGTCTGCTTCACCAGCAACCTGATCAACCACACCCAGACCGTCATGAACAAGGCCGCCGGGCCGACCAGTTCGTCGACGCCCCTCGCGGTCACGGCGACCTGCCCGGCCAACACCGTCCTGCTCGGTGGCGGCGCCCGGACCACCCCGGCCGACGTCGGCAGCCTCAAGCCGATCGCGAGCTTCCCCACCTTCAACAACTCCGCGCACGACTACGGTCTGAAGGCCGCGGCCGACGGCGACAGCAACCCCGACTCCTGGACCGCGGTCGGCTACAACGGCGGCGGTGGCGGCACCACCAACACCACGTACGCGTACGCGATCTGCAGCGGAAGCGGCATCAACGTCGGTGGCGTCACCGTGAAGGTCCACTACAGCGAGGTGAGCGGCCCGACCTCGGCGACCACGGGCCAGACCGTGACCGTGGGCTGCGGGAACGACGGCAAGCTGGTCAGCGGCGGCGCCGCCATCAGCGGCGGCAGCGTCACGACCACCGACTTCACCGGGCCGGGCTCGGGCGGCGACCACCTCAACGGCAGCTTCCCCAGCGACAACAGCGGCAACCCCGTCGGCGACGGGACCACGTCGGCCGCGTACTGGACCGCCTACACCCACACCGGCGGTGCCGGCTCCCCCAACACCTACTCGGACGTCTGGGCGCTCTGCGCCAACGACGGCGTCTGAGCCACCGGTCGGACCCGGTCCGCAGGCGGGCCCGTCCCGCCTGCGGATCCCCCTCCCGTCACCCCGGTCTCCCCGAGGACCGGAGAGAAAGCGTCGACTCCATGAGCAACAACGATCCGAAGCCCCGTCGGACGATATTCAGATCCAGGATGATCTCGGCGGCCGGCACCACGGGCCTCGTCGCCGCCGCGATCGTGCCCCTCACCGCGTCCGCGGCCACCGCGAGCACGGCCGCGCCCTGCGGCACCGGTGGCGTCTTCACCACGGCACCGCAGCCCACCTGCACCTACGACTCCGTCGGTTCGGACACCTTCACCGTCCCGGACGGCGTGACAGCGGTGACCGTCGACCTGTACGGCGCCGAGGGCGGCAGCGCGGCGGGCTTCATCACGCCGCACCCCGCGGTCGACGGAGCGCCCGGCGGCCTCGGCGGCGAGTCCCGCGCGACCCTGCCCGTGACCCCGGGCCAGACCCTCCGGCTCACCGTGGGCGCGGCCGGCATCCCCGGCTCCTCCCGGCACGGTGAGTTCGCCCGCCCCGGCGGCACCGGGCACGGCCGCGGCGGCGGCGGTGCCCACGGCGGCGGCGGCTCGGGCGGCGGCGGCTCGGACGTGCGGGTGGGCGCGTTCGGCGGCGACGACCGCGTCCTGGTCGCGGGTGGCGGCGGCGGCGCCGGCAACGGC
>NZ_JBHJUK010000198.1:0-12537 GCF_042266225.1 Kitasatospora sp. NPDC056181 | reverse complement strand
CCGGCACCCACCTCATCCGCCATGCCCTACCAACGAGCCACCCCGGCGGCGGCACCGGGCGCACCCCGGGCTGGGGCATTGACGGCCCAGCAGGGCGTCGGCCAGCGGCAGAGCCACGACCACCGGAGACCCGGTCAGCGCTGTCAGTGTCAGTGGCAGTCGCTACCGTGAACCCGCTCCGAGAAAGCCCACGAAGGCCGCCACCGACGGGTGGCGGCCTTCTGGCCGATCAGAGGCTCAGGCGCTGTCGCCCTCCCAGTCCCAGTACCGGCCGTTGCCCGGCCGCGGCCCGTAGTGAGCGCGCCCGCCCGCGCCATAGGCGCCGATCTCGGTGGCCAGCGCAGCGCCGTCGTCAAGCTCTTCCCGGCTCCAGCCGGTCACGTCCAGCAGCAGCCCGTCGAGCGGGCCGGCCACCAGCTCCCGGTAGACACGGCCCGGCCGCGGCCCCGGATCCGGATCGTCGTGGTCCGCACCGTACACCCGGCCCCGCATCAGCGCATCGTCGTCCATGCCGCCCAGCATCCCGGCCACCACCGACACCCAGCCGTCCGAACTGTCGGCCGCGCGCAGCCGACCCGGCGCCCGTACGGTCCGAGTCGATCGCCACCAGCGAGCCCACCTTCGACCAGGTCGCCGACGAGCACTTGCTGGAGAGGGCGTATTTTCCCGGGCGGGCGTTCGCCTGTGCGCCTGGATCTGGCCGATCGCGCCGGCCGATCAGCGGCCGCTGTCCTGATGCGCGTGCGGTAACCGTCAGCGTGCCGTGCCCGGCGACCGCGTGGCGCGCACATGATGGGGCCGACGACGTAGTAGCGGTCCGGCCGGTAGTCCCCCCGTCCGATCCCAGCGGAGCCATGGACCACACCGCATCAGTCCCCACGCCGGCGGCCCGCACATGATGTCGTCGGGACCTGAGCTGCCCGGTAGCGGCCCGGGGTCGTTCCGACCACAGCGCTGAACGCCGCGATGAAGCCGCTGGGGTTGGCCCAGCCGCAGGCATGGGCGGTCCGGACGGTGTCGTGGCCGTCGGCGAGGAGCACCAGCGCGTGGTGGACGCGCAGTTGGGTGCGCCACTCGTAGAAGGTCATGCCGAGCTCGGCGCGGAACAGTCGACTGAGGGTGCGGGAGCCGGCCCCGACCTCCCGCCCGAGTTCGGCCAGCGTGGCGTCGTCCGCCGGATTCTTGGCCAGCCTCCGGGCGACGGCCCGCAACCGGTCGTCCCGCGGCTCCGGCAGGTGCAGCGGCTGCTCGGGGGCTTCGCGAAGTTCGTCGACGAGGACGCGCAGCAGGCGGGTGCGCGCGGTGCGGCGGTGGCCGGGCGCGGCGCCGTCGTGATCGCGGGGGCGGGTCAGGGCGAGCAGGACTTCGCGGGCGAGGCCCGAGGCCTCGAAGACGACGGGACGGTCCGGTACAAGCCGGGCGAGGGACGGCGGGAGGAAGACGATCCGCATGTCGGTGTCGCCGTGCGCACGGTGACGGTGCGTGAACCCGGCCGGGGTCCAGGCGACCCGGTTGGCGGGAACGATCCAGCTGCCGTGCTCCGTGTGGAGCGTCAGGACGCCGCCGGCCGCGTACACCAGGTGTCCCCGGGGGTGCGACTGCGCCGCGCTCGCTCCGCCGGACGGCCAGAGGTGGCGCCCGCCGGACGGCCACAGCTGGGACGTCGCACCGGCGGGTCGGCGAGGTTGGCGGGGAACGGGCATCTCCTGGCAGCGTAGCGCTAACCCGCCGCGCCCCGATCCGGCGAGGGTGGTCTCCGTACCGAGTGCTCGTCAGCCGCACTGCCCGCGGCTGGGAACGGAAGGAGAAGCACATGGCGACGTTCGTCCTGGTGCCGGGCGCCTGGAAGGGCGCCTGGTCGTTCGAGGCGGTGGTTCCGCTGCTGGAACGCGCCGGTCACGCGGTCCACGCCCTGACGCTGACCGGGCTGGGGCCGGACGACGACGAGGCGACGGTGGCGACCGCCGACCTCGACACGCACGCCGGGGACGTCCTGCGCCACCTCGACCGCCACCGCCTCACCGGCGTGACGCTGGTCGGCCACAGCTACGCCGGGATGGTGATCGCGGCCGCTGCCGACCGCGCCGGCGGCCGGATCGCACGCCTGGTGCACCTGGACGCCTACGTGCCGCGCGACGGCGAGTCCTGCTGGTCGGCGACCAACGCGCACTTCCGGGAGGTCTTCGCGACCGGCGCCGCGGCCACCGGCTTCACCGTGCGGCCGCCGGACGGCGGCGATCCCCGGCGTCGGCCGCATCCGCTCGCCTCGTTCCTGCAGGCGGTCCGGCTGACCGGCGCGGTCGACCAGGTCCCCCGGCGGGAGTTCGTCCACTGCTCGGGGTGGGCGGACCGGACGCCGTTCACCGAACTGCGCACCAGGCTGCTCGCCGACCCCGGGTGGCGGGTCCACGACCTCCCGACCGGGCACGACGCCATGCACGAGGCGCCGGAGGCGGTCGCCGCGCTGCTGCTCGCCGACTGACGCCCCCGCTTGTCCGGCCGTGCGCCGGGTCACCGGACGACAGCGGGGGCGAGCGCGGCGGCGACGAGCAGGGCAGGGCTGCCGGTGCCGTCGGCGAGGACTGTCCACAGGTCGCTGCCGTCGTCGCCCGGGAGGGCGTAGGCGAGGGTGCGGTCGTCGAGCCACAGGGCCTGGTCGTCGATGGTGCGCTGCTCCGCGGTCACGGTCTCGGTCATGGTCGCCAGGTCGAGGACGTACAGCCGCCAGGGGGCGTCGTCGGGCAGTCCGTGGACCCGCTTCTTGTAGGCGACGCGGGAGCCGTCGGGCGACAGGGACGGGCATTCGACGTTGCCGTGCAGGGTGGTGAGGGTGCGGGCGACGGCGTCGCCGGCGACCAGCCAGGTGTGCCCGCCGGTGGCGAGGGTGGCGTAGAAGTGCTCGTCGTCGGCGAAGGTGACGCCCCAGATGTTGGTGTCGGCGGCGTGGTAGGGGTGGCCGTCCAGGGTTATGGCGTAGCTCTCCAGGTCGTCCTGCAGCGTCCAGGTGCGGGTGTCGAGGATCGAGGTGCGGGTGGAGAAGTCGGTGCCGGCGTAGGAGTCACCGCCGACGAAGACCGTCCAGGCGACGAGGTGGCCCGACGGCGACACCCGGGCGCGGGTGGGGATGCCGGCCAGGTCGTAGTGGCGCCGCTCGTTCAGGTCGGCGTCGAGGACGACCGCGCGGTAGGTGTCCTGCAGGACGCCGTGGACGGCCTGCAGGCAGATTCCGGTGCCGGCGGCGGCGTGGAAGCGCAGGCAGGCGGGCGCCGCCACCGTCCGGGTCGCGGCGGGGTCGGCGAGCGGGACCGCGGCGAGGTGGTCGCGCCGGGAGCCCCAGGTCAGGCTGCGGAAGACCAGTCGCGGCCCGTCGCCGTGCGGCCCGAGGGTGACGGCGCCCGCCCTGGCCGGCGGCCCGTCCCCCGCCCGGTCGCCGCCCCGGGCCGGGTCCCCGGCACGCAGGACGGTCCAGACACCGGCCCCGAGGAGCAGGGCGGCGGCAACCAGCAGGACGAGGAGACGGCGGCCGAAGGTCATGCGCGGGGGCCTCTTCCGGTCATCGGGGGACGGGGATCAGTGGGTGGCAGGGCGGTCGGCGGTCGCCCGCTCCGGGTCGCCGGTGATGCGGCCCAGCAGGCGGACGGCGACGGTGACGGCGGCGGTGAGGGCGGCGGCCATCACGGCCAGGGCGGTGGTGTCGCCCCACCGGGTCCACAGCGCGCCGACCGCGAGCGAGCAGAGGAAGCGCCCGGCGGCCTGGCCGGTGCCGACCAGGGCGAGGCCGGCGCCGCGCCGCTCCTCGGGAACGGCGCCCGCCGCGACGGCGGCCAGGGTGCCGTCGGTGGCGGCGTAGAAGAGTCCGTGCAGGAGCAGGACCGCGGCGGCGGGCGAGAGGCCGCCGCCGGGGAGAGCGAGCAGCAGTCCGTAGCCGGTAAGCAGGGCGGCGTGCCCGAGCACGAACGCGCGCCGGCGTCCGATCCGGTCGGCGATCGCGCCGAGCGGGACGGCGAGCAGCAGGTAGACGGCGGCGGTGCCGAGCGGCAGTAACGGGAACCAGCCCGCGGGGAGGTGGAGGCGGCGCTGCAGCAGCAGGTAGAGGAAGGAGTCGCTGACGGTGGCGAGTCCGAGCAGGGCGGCGCAGGCGGTGATCCGGCGCAGGGCGGGCAGGCGGAGCAGTACGCCGAGCCGTGGGCGCGGTCCGCGGGCCCGCAGGGTGGGGCGGAGGCTGCGGCCGGGGACGAGGAGGACCAGGACGAGCACGCCGAGGGCGGCGACGTACGAGCTGACGGTGAAGACGGCGCGGTAGGCGCCGGGGGCGGTGCGCAGGATGAGGAAGGCGAGCAGGGGGCCGCTGAGTGCGCCGACAGTGTCCATCGCCCGGTGGACGCCGAAGGCGCGGCCGCGCCGTTCGGGCGGGGTGGCGAGCGAGATCATGGCGTCGCGGGGTGCGGTGCGCAGGCCTTTGCCGACCCGGTCGGCGGCGAGGACGAGGCCGATCAGCGACGCGGTGGAGACCAGCAGCAGGGCCGGGCGGCAGAGCGCGGAGAGGCCGTAGCCGGCAGCGGCGACGGCCTTGTGGCGGCCGCCGCCCCGGTCGCCGAGGAGGCCGCCGAGCAGGCGCAGGGTGGCGGAGGCGCCGCTGAAGAGGCCGTCCAGCACACCGAAGCCGAGCGGGGAGACGCCGAGGGCGGCGACCAAGTAGAGCGGCAGGACGGCGGTGACCATCTCGGAGGAGACGTCGGTGACCAGGCTGACCGTGCCGAGGGCGAGGACGGTGGGGGCGATCCGCGCGGACCGCCCCGGCCCGGGGGCCGGGGCGGCGGCGGACGCCGCGGGGCGTCGGCTGTCCGCGAGGTACACGGTCAGTTCCAGACGCCGGCGATGTCGGTGGCGTTGGCGGCCTTGCCGGCGTGCTTGCCGGTCCCGGCGAGGTCCTCCAGGGTGCGGAGCACGTCGTAGTGGTTGTACTTGGTGGTCGGTGCGCTGCCGGGCTTGACGGGCTGTCCGTACAGCACGGTGGGGATCTGGTTGCCGCTCTGCTTGTCGTCCTCGTCGTAGGTGACGATCAGCAGGCTGTTGTGGGTCCTGGCCCAGTTCGCGTACGCGCCGAGGTTGCTCTGGATCCAGCTGTCGCCGGTGCCCACGCTGCAGTCGTGCATGTCGGAGCAGAGGTTGGGGGTGACGAAGGAGACCGCGGGCAGCTCGGTGAAGTCGCCCGGGAACTGCGCGAACGTGTGGCCGGTGTCGGTGGGCACGTTCTTGAACGCGAACCAGGGGCTGTGCTTCTGGGCGTACTTGCCGCTCTTGCAGGTGGTGGAGCCCTCGCGGGGAAGCGACTCGTTGTAGCTGCCCCAGGTCCTGCCGGCCGCGATCACCTCGGAGGCGAGGTTGGCGGCGGTCATCGAGCCGGCCTTGTAGCAGCTGTCGTCGGTGATGCCCTGGGTGCTGCCGGAGAAGACGGCGAAGTAGTTGGGCTGGCTGGGATGGGTGATGCCGTACGAGGCCTTGAGGACGGCGCCGCCCGTGGCGAGCGAGTTCAGGTACGGCGCGTCGCTGCTGCCGATGATCTGCTTGTACGCGTGGTTCTCCATCATGACCACGACCACGTGGTCCGGCTTCGGCATCGTGGTCGACGCCGAGGCCGAGCCGATGCCCACCAGGGTGGTGGCGAGGCTGCCCGCCACGGCCGTGGGCACGGCGACGGCGAGGGCGATCTTCTTGCGGCTGCAGCGGTGGCGGCCGGTGGTGGGGTTGGACACGGTTTCCTCCTGGGTCGGGTGTTGGTCGGGGGTCACTTGGTGGGGTTGTCGCCCAGGCTCTTGACGTAGAGGAGCCGGTTGGGGGTGTTGGTGCCGGCGCTGCCGATCTTGCCGGTGGTGGCAGCCTTGATCAGCGCGTCCTGGACCTGGGCGGGGGTGGCCGTGGGGTGGGCCGACAGGTAGAGCGCCGCGGCGCCGGTGACGTGCGGCGCGGCCATCGAGGTGCCGGTCAGGTTGTGGCTGTCGTTGTCCCCGGTGTTCCAGGCCGACGTGATGCCGGTGCCGGGGGCGAACAGGTCGGTGCACGAGCCCCAGTTGGAGTCCGAGCGCCGCTGGTCGTCGGAGGTGGAGTTGTTCACGACGACGGCCTCGGCGATGTCGCCGGGCGAGTTCTTGCAGGCGTCGGCGTTGCTGTTGCCGGAGGAGACCACCCAGGTGACGCCGGAGGCGATGGAGTCGCGGATCGCCTTGTCCTCGGCGGAGCTGACGCCGCCGTTGATGCTCATGTTGACCACGGCCGGCTTGACGGCGTGCTTGGTGATCCAGTCAGCGGCGGAGACGACGGAGGAGGTGGGGATGGAGTCGTTGCAGGGGGTGACCCGCACGGAGACCAGCTGCACGCCCTTGGCCACGCCGTAGTCCTTGCCGCCGACCGTGCCCGCGACGTGGGTGCCGTGGCCGAGGCAGTCGGCGCCGTTGCGGCCGTCGCCGACCAGGTCCACCCCGATGACGGCCCGGCCGCCGAACTGGCTGTGGGTGGTGCGCAGTCCGCTGTCGACCAGGTAGACGGTGACGTTGGAGGCGGTGTTCGGCGCGGTGTAGCTGTTGTCCAGCGGCAGGTTGCGCTGGTCGATCCGGTCCAGGCCCCAGCCGGCCACCGACGCCGCCTGCGCGGCCTCCGGCGCGGCGTCCAGGTGCTGGGTGCTGTCCTGCTCCACCGAGGCGACCGCGGGGTCGGACGCCACCTGCCGTGCCTGGGCCGGGCTCATCTCGGCGGCGTAGCCGTGCAGCGCGGTGTCGAACACGGTGCGGACGGTGCCGCCGTAGGTGTGCGCCAGCCGGTCGGCGACGGACGCGGCGGCGGGGTCCGGGGCCGCCGTGCCCGGTGCGGTGTCGTCCTTGAACACCACCAGGTAGCGGCCGGCTATCGGGTCGCCGGGCGTCCGGACCTCCTCGGCGGCCCGTTGACTGGCGCTCGCCGGGTTGATGACCACGGCGGCGGCCGCGGCGGCGACGACGGTGGTGGCGGCCACGGTGGTGAGTTTCGTCCTGCGGGCATGGCGGCGTGCGCGGTACAGGGGCACGGTGATTCCTCGGGGGGAGTGTGCGGCGGGGTCCGCCGACGCGGGGAGCGGGGTACCGGCGGCGGCTTCCGGGCCGTCGACCGGGGTTCGCCGTGGGGGTGGGCGATCACTCCACTCCGGCGGCGGGCCGGGCAACAGAAGTACCGTCAGAAACAGGCCGCCAGAAGCCACTTACCGCCAATGGCGCGGTCTGGCCAGGGAGGTCTCGCACGCGGCGGGGGCGCCCAGGCCGCTCCTGGCCTGCTCCGGGCATGGCGAAGGAGCGGTTCCCGGAGCCCCGGGAACCGCCCGTGACCAGGTCAGATCCAGCCGTTGCGGGCGGCGTGCAGCGCCATCTGGAAGCGGGTGACCGAACCCGCCCGGGAGCTGAGCTGCTCCAGGTGGCGGGAGAGGGTGCGGCGGCTGACGCCCAGCAGCTCGGCGATGGTGTCGTCGGTGACACCGGTGGCGAGCAGTTCGACGATCCGCCGGTGGAGCGGGCTGAGCGCCGACGGCACCCGCTCCCCCAGGTGCATCGGCAGCGCCGCCCGCCACGAGGTCTCGAACAGCCCGGTGAGCGCGGACAGCAGGCTGGACGGATGGACCAGCAGCAGCGAGTCGTTGACCTCGGCCTCGACGAACGACATCGACACGATGGCCAGCCGCCGGTCGAAGACCGTCAGCTTCACCGGCACGGTCGGCAGGATCCGGGCCTGCTCCCCCGCGGCGATGGACGGCTGGATGTTCACCGCGTAGTACGCCGCGTTCTGCACCGCCGATCTGGAGTACACGACCCGGTACTCCACGCCCTGCCTCAGGTTCTCGATCTCGATCGGATTGGCGGAGCCGTTGGTGTGGTACGGCGGCGAGTCGAAGCGCAGCACCTCGCTCTCGGCCGCCTCCTCGATGGTCTCGATCCGCTCGATGATCGAGTCGCCGGTGACCACCTCCACCAGGTTGTCGGTGGGATGCGGGCTCACCGAACGCCGGTACCCGCGGTAGGCGTTGGCGGCCGCCTGCTGGGCCTCGCGCAGCTCCGCGCTGCGGCTGTGCGCCAGGAACTCCAGCGCGACGGTGGGCTCCACCGGTACGTGCCGGTGGAGCCCACCGACGTCCGAGACGGTGACCAGTCCGAGCCGGCGCAGGTGCGCGAGGTGCGCCTCGCTGTCGGGCCCCGGCTCGTCGGGCGGGTGTCCGGTGTCCCCGGATCCGGTGGCGAGCAGCGCCACGTAGACCTCCGCCTCGCGGCGGGTCAGCCCCAGGCGGCACAGGTGTGTCGGCAGGTCCTCGTCGGCCATCGGCGTTCCTCCCCGTGAAGGCGGCCCGCTCCGGCCACACCGGCGGCAGCACGGGACGCGCCTGGTCCCGCCGATGCGTACCGGGGGCCGCTTTCGGCGCATCGTGGCACATACCGGCGAGTAGGTGTCAGACCCGAACACTCACCGCCGAGATCGACAGTGCGACCGGCCCGGGCGCCCCGCGCCCGTCCTCGCCAGTGGCCGCCGTGTGCCACGGCCCGCCCGGCCGACGGTAGACCGGTGGCCACCACCACGGCCGCTCCCCAGGAGTCCCCAGGCGGTTCGGCCCCGGGCGTGCAGTGCGCGTGGCGTGAGACGGGGCCCGGGCACGTCGGAAGCGCGGGGGGCGAAGCCCGCCCGGGGGGGGCTTCGCCCTACTTCCCCGGTTGCCGCGCGGGGCCGGTGGGCGGGGAGGTCCGGGGGTATCCGGGTGATGTGATCTTCCCGCGGTTGTCGGCGCGGGTCGCAGGGCGGGTTCGGCCGGGACACCAAGGTCACAGAACTCGCATGCCACAGCGGCCGGACGGTCACGGCAGTGCGGTCGACTCCGCTGCACCGCAGCGGCTTCCCCTACCCACTGCCCCCGTGACCGGAGTCCGGCCCGTCGTTGCCCGGCGAGAGGATGACGCCCGGGACGTTGGCGCGGGCGACGTCGAGTTTTCGCAGAACCTTGTGGACGTGCTGTTCGACGGTCCGTGGGGAGAGGAATAGCGCTTGGGCTATCTCCTTGTTGGTGGCGCCGCGGGCCAGGTACCGGGCCACTTGGAGTTCGCGCGGTGACAGTTTGTTGCCGTAGCCCGCCCGCCCGCGCGGCTGCGGTCGGATCGCGCCCAGCCGGCGCAGGGCGTGGGTGCAGCGGCCTGCGTCCCACTCGGCGCGCAGTCCTTCGTAGGTCGCGAGGGCCCGATGAAGGAGGTCAACTGCCTTGTCAGGTGAGGCGTCGGACAGCGCGTCGGCGCAGTCCTCCATCGCCAGAGCCGTGTCGTAGGGGCGTGCAATTGCCTGGCGGGCGGTGAGCGCCTGCTCGAAGTGGGCGACACGGGCGGCGCCGGAGGCCAGGAGCCCTCGTGCCGTGTGCAGGGCGGCATGGGCCGCGGGTGTGTCACAGTCCGCCGTGGCCGTCTCGGCGCTCGCCGTGACGTCGCGCGCCGTGCCGGTGTTGCCGAGCGACAGAGCGGTGCGGACGACAACCGGGATCAACGGGTGGCCCGCGGCCCAGTGGTCGGTGGCCCCCATCTGGGCCAGCGGGCGCTCCAGTAGTGCCCAGGAAGCCTCGGGGTCGTCCTGGGTGAGGCGGACCCTGGCGATCCACGCCGCAGCCTCCCACAGCACGTGTCGGCTGGTACCGCTGCGCACGATGTCGGTGAGCGACTCCAGGCCCTGCACGAGGTCGCCACGTGCCACGGCGGTGGCGCCGGCGATCAGCTTGTCCTCCCATTGCACGGTGACGAGGTCGGGGTAGTCGGAGCGCAGGGCGTCCTGCTCAGCCTGCGCCGCGTCCCAGTGCCCCTGCCGCCAGGAGGTGTGGAACAGGGTGCCGCGGGCGTAGCCGGTGAGGATGTCCGACTCCAGCTGCAGCCCCAACTGGCATGCCTCGTGCGCCAGGCGCCGGGCCCGGTCGTCGTGGCCAAGGAGCGCGGCGGCCTCGCCGCCGTTGTAGAGGCCGCGGGCGGTCTCGAACAGGATGGGCTCGGGCCCAAGGCGGGGAAGTGCGTCAAGTTCGGCCCACACCCCGGGATCACCACGCGAGGCCAGGCAGGACAGTTTGTTGACGGTGAAGGCGGCCCGGGCCGCTGCATCGCCGCTGCCTGCCAGCAACCGCTCGGCACGCTCCAGCCACTGCCGCTGTTCCTGGGCGGGGGTGTCGTCCATCAGGGCCAGCGCGACCATCGCACGCGATGCCTTCTCCGGCCGCTCCTCCCCCAGTTCCCCGATCGCCTGCTCCAGCTGACGACGCCCGTCAGGGTCGTCGTCCTGGTTGACCATCAGCCGCCCGAGGGTCAGCCGGATCTAGCCGCTCACAGTCGCCGGCAGCTGCGGATCGTGCAGGATGCGCTTGAGGAGCGCGGTACTTCGGCGGTACTCGATCCGCGTCACCACCGCCTCGCTGAGCGCCACCGCCGCGCGGGCACGGTCGTCAGCGGCCAGGTTCGGGTGCTGAAGGATGTCGTTGAGGAGCACCACCGCCGTGCCGTCGTCCCTGACGGCCGCGGCCTGCTCGGCCGCCGCCTGCGCATACCGCAGCCAGCCCGCCGCATCGCCCGCCGCCCGCGCGTGGTGGGCGATCTTCACCAGCGGCGGCGACGGCTCCTCCCCGAGCACGCCGACAGCCCTGCGGTGCATCCCCGTGCGCACCGGCCCGGGGATGTCGTCGTAGACCGCCTGCCGGTACAACACGTGATGGAACCCGTACGACAGACCGGGGAACTCACCCAGCACGCCCCTGCGCAGCACCTCCGTGAGCGCCGCCCGCGCATCGTGCGCGCCCAGGTCCGCTCTGCTTGCCCTCGTGTTCGTTCAAGGCGCGCTGTCGTTCGCGCTGGGCAGCACGCTGATCACGAGGGTCCTCTACGAGGCGGCGGGAGCCCCCACCATGGCCGGCTCGTATGCGACGGCGGCACTCAACGTGGGCGCCGCCGTCGGACCGCTCGTCGCCGCGACCACCCTCGGCACCGCGGCCGGGGACTTCGGACCACTGTGGGTGAGTGGGCTCCTGATCGCTGTCGCGCTGCTCATCGCGTTTCCCCTCCGTACTGTGATCGCCACTGGCCGACGCGCCGAGGTGCTCCAGTGATGCATTCCACCGCCGTCCTGCCGCCGCACGGCAAGTTCGACCCGCTCCCGTTCGCCGCCGGCCTGTGCCTGCGCGACGTGACCCAAGCGATCCAGCCGCATGAGGACGGCGCTCGCACGCTGTGGCTCTACTCGCTCACCGTTCCGGCCTGGGCCGCCGTCACCTTCCGTGAAGGCGAGGCCGTGCACCTGGTCCGCCAGTTCGGCGGCCGCCGTCTGTGGGACGACTTCGAGCGGGCCCTCATCTGGTGGCACCAGGCGGGCGAACCCGGAGTCGAGTGTCTCGGACTCACCATCACCCCGTAGGGCTGGCAGACTTGGCTGGACGGCCCCGACCAGCAGATCTGACCAGCCCTCGGCCCGACCTGGTGCGGCCCGGTGTTGTGCGAGCCCTCCTCGCGGCGCCGGGCCCGCCGACCTGCTTCATCTGCCGCCTGCATGCGCGGCGCCGGCCGGCGCCGGTGGCGAGGCTGCCGCAGCCCAGTCTCAGCAGCTCCGCAGCGGCGAGCGGATTCGATGTCGGTGCCGACCGCGATGAGCGCCGGGGACGGTGCTGCCGAAGGCCCCGGCCTTCCGGGCGGGCC
Organism: Kitasatospora sp. NPDC056181; assembly: GCF_042266225.1. Lineage (NCBI taxonomy): Bacteria > Bacillati > Actinomycetota > Actinomycetes > Kitasatosporales > Streptomycetaceae > Kitasatospora > Kitasatospora sp. NPDC056181. The sequence continues at coordinate 823 of NZ_JBHJUK010000198.1, read as the reverse complement.
GGTGCCGCGGGACTGCCGTGCGGGAGGGTGGAGACGGGCCGGGCGGCCGTTGCCGGCCCGCGGCACCACTCGTGACGAGCCGTCGAGGCCCGCCTGCGGTGTGCGTTCCGAATGCGGCTGAGGCCGGGGGACCGGGCGTTCGCCCGCGAAAGCGGCTCTCGCGGGCGCATCCGCGATCACAGACCCCACCCCGGTTCCCGGGCGCCGGGCTGCGCTTGCCTGGGGGCGGGCGGGGACAGCTGCCCGGCCCTGTTCCCGGCGGCGCCCGCGGGAGGTTTGCGGTCCGCCAGCCCGCGGGCTGCCGGACCGGAGACCGGGCGGGATCGTGTCGCTCACGCGGGCGCAGACAGAGACGTGGGGGTGTGCCGGTCATCGGCTTGAGTAGTTCGGGCAGGGGGAGGGCGTTTTGAGGAGGGATCCGGCCGCTGACCGGAGGTCTTCGGCGTGGCGGGCGAGGGGGCGCCGGGCAGGCGGGACGCTGCGGCCCGGGCGCGGGCCCGGCGGCTTGGTGCCCGCCAACGGTAAATGCGTTGCCCTGCCCGGCGGCGGTGCGCCACAGTGGACCCATCGCGCCGGATGACCAGGAAGGAGCGCGACGATGAACGGCTTCACCTGCTTCTCGTATCAGCGCTCCTCGAGTTCACAGTTCTGCGGGACGTCCTCGTGGTGCGCTGACCGGCCTTGATGCCGGGCCGCCCCGGGGACCGTTCCCCGCCCGGGCGGCCCTTCTTCGTATGTGCCGCCACCGTGCCGGATGGTGCAACTGGCAGCACACCTGACTCTGGATCAGGCGATCGGGGTTCGAATCCTCGTCCGGCAGCGC
>NZ_JBHJUK010000197.1:636-12788 GCF_042266225.1 Kitasatospora sp. NPDC056181 | reverse complement strand
ATCCGTGCACGTCGTGCACGGATGCCGCCAGCGGCCCGGACCGCGCCGGGTCGGCCCGATTCAGACGTCCCGGGCCGGGCCCGTGAAGTCCGCGAACGGACCGGCCGCGACCCGTACGTCATCGCCGGTCCGGATGTACTCCGCAGCCGGCATGTCCGGCCGTCCCCTTCAGGTGCCGCGTCCGCCGGGCGACGCCGGCGGGATCGGACGTACGGCACACGTCACCGGGTTCGGGCTCACTCCTCGGCCGCTGTCTGACGATCGTGCTCGGCCGGGCCGCCCACGCGGGCCCGGCCGCGGGACGCCGCCCAGGTCACCGGCGGAGCCGGGGCCTGGCCCTGGGCCGGCAGGGACGGCAGCAGGGCCGACGTCGACGGCTCCGGGGCGTCGGCGAGGCCCGGGCGCCGGCCCAGCTCCCGGGCGCTGTCGGCACGCGGCCCGGGCTGAGCGCGCAAGTCCCCCGCCGTGGCGCGGAGCACCGCGATGAGCGCCAGCAGCATCAGCATGCCGTGGGCCGGCATGGACAGGTAGGGCGCCAGGTCGGGGGCGATGAACTTGAGGTAGCTGCCGAGGGAGGACAGCTGGACCAGGACCGGCAGGTACCAGAGCTTCCGGGGCAGTTGGAACGCGACGATCACGCTGAGCACGTCGGCGACGTAGAAGTACCGCTCGTGCATCGACGGGAGGAGGAACGGCACGGCGATCGCCGAGGCGGTGGCCAGCAGCAGCACCCTGGTGTCCGTGAGCGCCGCCCGACCGGCGGCTCCGCCCGTCCCTCCTCGCCGCCGTACGGCCCAGACGGCGAGCCCGACCAGCGCCAGCACCACGACGCCCGCGACGAGGACGCCGGCACTCCGCACGGCGTCCTCGTCGGCCTGCGGCACCGAGACGAACTGGTAGACGGACGGGGCGTTGAGGGTGAGCTGCTTGTAGGTGTCCGGCTGACGGGTGTAGACCGTCAGCAGCTGCCACGGGTCGGCGCCGAGCAGGAAGGCGGGGATGTCGAGGGCCACGTAGGCGGCCGGCAGGGCCAGCAGGCTCCGCCAGGGCACCCGCTTCACCAGGACCAGGACGAGCAGCAGCGGGAAGAGGAACACCGCCTGGAGCTTGAACGCCAGCGCGATGCCGAAGAACGCGCACGCCCACCACGGCCGGTCGCGGAGCACGTGGTAGACGCCGCCGACCAGGAAGGTCGTGAAGATGGCGTCGGCCTGGCCCCACCAGCCGCTGTTGGTCACCACCGTGGGCAGGAGGAGGACGACCAGCGCCGCGTTGAAGGCGTGCCAGGTCCGGTCCGGCCACCGCAGGGAGACGATGCGGAACGTGTAGGAGGCGAGTGCCAGGTCGAACAGGATCGAGATCCACTTGATGCCCGCCAGCGCCGACACCGGCAGGTAGGTGAGCGCGGCCATCAGGTAGAGGTAGGGGACGTTGTAGTCCGAGAAGTCCGCGTTGCTGAGGGCGCTGAACCCGCCGTGGTCCGCCATGTACCGGTACCACGGGCCGAGGAAGTAGTAGTAGTCCGACGACTCGCTGTCCAGCAGGAGCATCCTGACCGAGAGCGCGGCCGTCACGGCGGACATCACGGCCAGGGCCAGGACCGTCGGGTCGGGCGCCCCCCGGCGCGGTTCCGCGGCGGTGGTGTCGGACATCGGACTCCATTCAGTTCGGCGCGCCGCTCCCGGTGACGCGCGCTGCCGGGGGACGGTTCCGTCGTGGATCCGGCCGCCGGCTCGCGTAGGCCGCAGACGGTTCGCGCGGCCTTCCGGGGCCGACGCCCCGGCCCGGGTTCGACTGCCGGCCTCAGCCACAGTTCAACCACCGGCCCCCGCCGCCCCCGTGGTCCGCCCCGACCGTGGCGTCCGGCGGACGGCGCGCAGGTGGCGGGCTTCCTCCGGCCGCCCCGGGGCCCTTGTCTACCGGGCCCGCGGTGTTCGCGGGAGGTCGGCAAGGGCGCGGAAGAGGGCAGACGTTCTCGCCCGATCGGGCAGGTTGTTCCCATGATCGGACTGATGCTCCGATCGTACCCGTAGACTGATGCGCAGTTGACTCGAACCGGTCAGATTGGTCTGAACCTCTGCCGTCCGCTACTGGTCGGCGAACGCCGTGCGCCGTGCGAAGACCGCAGGGCGGGCGGTCTCCAACGCCGTCGCGACGGCGCCCAGGAGGACGGCCTCCTCCCCCAGTTCGCTCTGGGCGAGCTTCGGCCTCAGCGGGGTGAGGCGCTGGAGCGCGCGCTCCAGCGGGTCCAGCAGGAGGTCGGCACTGCCGCCGATGCCGCCGCCGAGGACGACCAGGTCCGGGTCGAGCAGGGCCGACAGGACGGCGACGGCGTAGGCGAGCTGCCCGGCCTCGCGGTGCACCGCCTCGGTGGCGAGCGGGTCGCCGGAGCGGGCGGCGTCGAAGACCTCCTTGGCCGTCAGCGGGCCGCCCATGCCGAGCTCCAGCGCCGTCCGGACCACCGCGTCCGCCGCGGCCGCCTCCTCGATCGTCCCGCCCGGCGTGCCGTCGGGCCGGGCGGGCAACGGGACGAGGCCGACCTCGCCGGCTGCGCCGTGGGCGCCGGAGAGGAGCTCACCGTCCTTGAGGACACCCACGCCCAGGCCGGTGCCGATCAGCAGGTAGGCGAACATGCGGCTGCCGCGGCCGGCGCCGAGGGTGAACTCCCCGAGGGCCGCGAGGTTGGCGTCGTTCGCGACGGTGACGCCGGTCTCCAGGCCCTCCCCGATCCGGTCGAACAGACCCGGTCTGCCCCAGCCCGGCAGGCTGGTGGCGTACCGGACGCCGCGCCGCTGCTCGTCCCACACACCGGGCGTGCCGATGACCGCGTGCACGATCTCCGCCGCGGCCAGGCCCGCCTCCGCGGTGGTCTCCCGGGAGGCGGCCACCACGGCGTCGGCCACCGCGTTGGCGGTGCGGCCCTTGTTCGGGATGTCCCGGCGGGCGACGATCCGCCCGGCGAGGTCGGCCACGGCCACGCGCAACCGGGCCCGGCCGATGTCCACACCGAGCACGTGGCCGGCGGTCGGGTCGGGCTCGTAGAGGACGGCCGTCCGGCCGCGCTCGGGCACGAAGCGGCCGGCCTCCCGGGCCAGTCCGGCCTGCTCCAATGCGGCGAGGGCGGTGGAGACGGTGGGCTTGGAGAGACCGGTGTCCCGGGCGAGCTGGGCCCGCGACGAGGGACCACCGGTGCGCAGCAGTTCGAGCAGCAGCCACTCGTTGTTGCTGCGCAGCCGCTGCCGGTTCCACGGCTGCGCCGGCGACCCGCCCGGCGGAACGGTGCTCGGCAGGTGGCGGCTCATCGGGTCCTCCGGGATCGGCGTGCTCCGCGGCCCCCGGTGGTCGGCGGCGCTCGGGCGGCACCCACGACCGGGCACCGCCGCCCAAGTATGACCGGTCCTCAGTGCACCCACCGGGCCGCGCACGGCACGCCCGGGTGCCGCCCGGGTCGCGGCCGGCTCGTACCGATGCCACCGGTGCCACCTGGGGCGTGCACGGCATGCACCGGGTGCCACCTGGGGCGCGGCCGGCCCCGGGTGGCCGGCCCGGCGGCCGTCAGCCGACCCAGGTGCCGGTGAGGTAGCGCACCGCCCCACCGGGCGACTCCCCTGCCACCGGACCCGGCCCCGGCCCCCAACCCGACCCACCCGAACCCGACGCAACCCCTCGGTTACAACACCGCTACCGGCGAGTCAAGGTTTCACCGGTCCATGGGCGTGCCGCGGCGCGACGAGTGATCATGGGCGTATGCGGTTCCGGTCCGGCAATGGAGGAGAGGGCGCCACCCCCGCGGGTCAGGACGACCGGTCACTGGCGGCGGCAGCGGCGGCGGCCCTGGCCGCGAACGGCGGCTCCGTCACGGCGGGTGACAGTCCGGATCTCCTCCGCAAGGTGCTCGCCCTCGCGCCGGTCGGCGTCGCACTGCTGGACGAGCGGCTGCGCTGGCAGTACCTCAACGCGGCCTTCACCACCGCCACCGGGCTGCGCCGGGCCGACCTGCTCGGCCGGCCGGTCGCAGCCACCGCCTTCGCGGGCGCGGCCGACACGCTGCGCCGCGTCCTCGCCGACGGCCGGGACCGCGAACACGCCACCGGCGGGCCGGACGGCGCGGGCGCCCCCGTGCCGGCCGGCCTGCGGGTGCGCTACCGGCCGCTGGAGGCCGACGGGCACGTCACCGGCGTGGTGGTCGTCGTGCTGGACGACCCCGGTCCGGAGCAGGAGCTTCGGCGCGAACTGGCGCAGGCCCGGGCCCGGCTGGCACTGCTCGACGCCGCCACCGAACGGATCGGCACCACGCTCGACGTCGACACCACCTGCGCCGAACTGGCCTCCTTCGCCGTACCCCGGCTCGCCGAGCTGGTCACCGTCGACGTCCTGCCGCCCGACTCCCCCGCCCGCCCCGGCCGCACCCGCGGCCTGCGGCTCCACCGCGCCGCCGCCCACTGCACGGGGAGCCTGCGCACGGCGGTGACGGAGCCGGCCCGGCCCGGCGAGTCCGTGCGCTACCGGGACGGCTCGGCCGCCGCCCGGGCCCTGGCCGCGGGTGTCGCGGTGCTCGCCGACGTCCCCACGGACGGGCAACTCGCCGACGCCGCCCCCGACCCAGCCAGCCTGGCCGCCTACCGGGCCGCCGGTCTGACCTCGCTGCTGGCGGTCCCGCTGACCGCCCGCGGTCAGCTGGTCGGCCTGCTGACGCTGGCCCGGACGGCCGCCTCGCCCGGCTTCACCCCGGAGGAGGCCGCCCTGATCGGCGACCTCGCCGCCCGCGCCGCCACCAGCGTCGACAACGCCCGCCGCTACGCCCGCTCGCAGGGCATCGCCCTCGAACTCCAGCGGGCACTGCTCAGCGAGCCCGGCAACCCGCACCAGAACATCGAGCTCTCCGCCCGCTACCTGCCCTCCGGCACCAGCTCGGTGGTCGGCGGCGACTGGTACGAGACGGTGCGGCTGCCGTTCGGCCGGACCCTGCTGGTGATGGGCGACGTCATGGGGCACGGCGTCGAGGCCGCCGTCGACATGAGCACCTACCGTTCGACCCTGCGCGACGTCGCGGGCATGGACCTGCCGCCGCACCGGATCCTGCGCCAGCTCGACACGGTCATCGCCGCCAACGACTCCGCCCGGCCGGCGACCTGCCTGCTCGCCCTCGCCGACCCGGGCCGCAACCGCTGGACCCTCTCCAGCGCCGGCCACCTCCCGCCCGCGCTGATCGCCCCCGGCCGCCCGACCGAACTGCTGCAGATCCCCACCGGCCCGCCGCTCGGCACCGGCCTCGGCGGCTACGAGCAGGTCACCCGCGAACTGCTGCCCGGCGAAACGCTCTTGCTGTACACCGACGGCCTGGTGGAACGCCGCGACGAGGACATCGACGTCTCCCTCGCCCGTCTCGCCGCCCTCCGCCTGCCGGCCGCCGGCGAGCTGGACGACCTCCTCGACGCCGTCCTGCACGCGCTCGCCCCGACCGGGCCGACCGCGCCCGCCGCCGAGGACGACATCGCCGTCCTGGCGGCCCGGCCCCGCGCCCGGCAGGACGGCCCGGCTCCGGGGGCGACGGTGCTGCGCTGACGCTCCCGCCGTCGGGGGCGTCGGCCGACGGAGCCCGGGGGCGCCAACCCGCGGTCTGCGGGCGGGAAGCCGGCCTCGCTGGTCGCCGTCCAACCGAGCACCGGCCACATCCTCGCGATGGCGTACTCCTCCAAGGACCAGTTCAACCGCGCCGTCGGGGGCGGGCAGGCGCCCGGCTCCACGATGAAGGTGATCACCGCGGCCGCCCTGCTGGAGGCCGGGGTGCGCCCGGACACCGTGGTGCCGTGCAAGGAGACCACCAACTCCCCGCGCCTGCGCATGGTGCCTTTCACTGTCGCAACCGGATCGGGGCCGACCCGCGACCACCACCTCTTCGGCGGAGCAACTAGAATCAGACACCGGTCGCGAGTGTTCCATACGCGCACGCACGAAGCGTGTGCACGGGGTGAGAGAAGAGGTGTGCCGTGCCCGACGACTCCGGTGCGTCCACGCTCGCAGCGAAGCTGGACCGGTTGTTCGACGTGGTCCGCCGTCCCGACCGCGAGCAGTACAGCCACGAGGAGGTGGCCCGGGCCTGTCGCGAGGCGACCGGGGAGAGCTTCTCGGCGACGTACCTCTGGCAGCTGCGGACAGGACGCCGGGACAATCCCACGAAGCGTCACCTCGAAGCGCTGGCGCAGTTCTTCCAGGTACCGCCCACGTACTTCTTCGACGACCGGCAAAGTGCCCGGATCGCCGAGGAGTTGGCGCTGCTCGGCGCGCTGCGCGACGCGGGCGTACGGGATGTGGCCCTGCGCGCGGTGACCCTCTCGCCCGAGGGACTCGGCACGATCAGTGACATGATCGAGGCGATCGCCCGCCGCGAGGCCGGTGGCAGGTAGCGGCCTACCGTACGAAGCGGATTCCCTCCGCGTTTCCGCGTTTGTAGTATCACCTCCCGGCGGGGGCGACCGAACGCCAGGGGGAGAAACGTGGGGTATCCGGGTGGGGTTGAACATGGGCTCTGGCAACGATGTCGGGGGGTCGCGGACTCGATACCGCTTCCGGAACCGTTCGGCATCCCGGCGCTGACCGAGTCGCTCTCCCGGCTTCGCGGCAGGCCCATCGAACTGGTCCCGCTCTCCGGCTCGGAGCACTCGCCCTGCGGCGTGCTGATCAGCACCGACCGCGCGGACTACATCGGATATCCGGTCGACACCACGGCGTTGCACCAACAGCACATCGTGCTGCACGAGATCGGCCATCTGCTCTGCGGGCACACCGGCGGCTCCGACTCCAGGGTGAGCACGGTGGTGTCCCGGGCCCTGACGACCCAGCTGTCCGAGGAGCTGGTGCGCCGGGTCCTCGGCCGCTCGGTGTACACGGAGCGGCAGGAGCAGGAGGCGGAGCTCGTCGCCTCGCTGGCCCTGCAACGCGCCCTGCAGCGGCCACGACCGACGACGACCGGCCAACTCACCGACCAGATGGTGCGATTACGGCAGGTCTTCGGGCGGCCGCTGCGACGCGGAGCGGCGCGCCGTGGCTGACCACCTGGCCAGTGCCGCGAGCTACTTCGCCGCCGCGGTCGCCCTGCTGAGCACGCTCTGGAAGATCCGGACGGACCGGGGGCGCCGGTCCGACCCCGCGCTCCACTACGGCTACGCCTGCGGCGCGCTGCTCGGGGCGGGAATGGCGGTGAACGCCCCGGCCACGGCCTCGGCCCTGGCCGGCGTGCTGCCCCAACCCGCCCTTCTCACCCTGGTGGCCGACCAGTTGAAGGTGGCGTCGGCCGGGGCGCTGGCCATGATGGCGTACGCCACCTGGGCGTCCGCGGCAGCGCGGGGCGCGGTGCGGCGGCAGACCGCCTTCACGGGCGCCACCGTCCTGCTGGGCACTGTCGGCTTCCTCGCCGCCTCGCCCGTCAGTGACGGCACGACCGTCACCGTCGGCAGCGCGGACAGGCCGCTCCTGGCGGGGTACGTCGCGCTCTTCGCCGTCCACACCGCGTGGTGCCTGGCGGTCTTCGGATTCCTGATCGGGCGCTGCGCCTGGCACTCGCCGCCCGGCGTCCTCCGGCTCGGACTGCGCCTGATGGCCGGCAGCGCGCTGGCGGGGCTGCTGTGGACGGCCGGCTGTCTGCAGGACATGGCGGACATCCTCACCTCGGGCCGTGAGACCGGCGCGGACAGCGGGGTGTCCGGGCTGGCGGCCGTGGTCTGCATCGTGCTCGGCTTCGGCGGTGCGACCGCTTCCGCCTGGGCGGACTGGGGCCGACGCGTGCGGGCCTGGCGGGACCACCGCAGGCTCGACCCCCTGTGGTCGGCGGTGCACTCCGTGCTCCCGGAGATCGAACTCGTGACCCCGGCGCAGCCGTTCGGGCCGGTCGCATCCCTCGGGCCGTTCGGCTCCTTCCGGCCGTTCGAGTCCCTCGGGCCGTTCGGGTCCCTCGGACCGTTCGGGCCGTTCGGCCGCGGGGCCGGCCGGCGGCGCGACATCCACTTCGCGCTGTACCGACGGATCATCGAGATCCGCGACGGTCAGCTCTCCCTCCGCCCCCATCTGCATCCCCGGGTGCCGCTCTGGGTCGGGGAGGCCATCGGATCCGCCGGACCCGCCGACGCCGAGGAACTGGCGGCCGTGGTCGAGGCGGCGGCCCTCGCAGCCGCGCTGGAGGCGGCGAGGGCCGGGCACCGCTTCCCCATCGGCCCGGGCGAGGGATGCGTGCCCCACCCGGTGGTGGCCGACATCGGCGAGGAGGCGGCGTGGCTGGTCAAGGTGGCTGCCGCCTACACCGGTTCACCCGCCGTGGCCCACGTCCGCAGCCGGGTGCGCGGCGAGCTGGGCCGCGCCGCGGTCCGGCACTGACGCCCGAAAGCCGCCCCGCCGACCCGTCGGCCCCGTCGGCCCTGTCGGCCCCCGCGGGTGGCGGGCCCGACAGGGCGACGGGGCGGCGGGGCGGCTGCCCGGCGAAGCGGTTGCCCGGCGAGGCGGCGGGGCGGCTGCCCGCGGGGCCGGCGGAGCGGAGGCGACCGCTCAGGCGCGGGCCGGCTCAGGCGCGGGCCAGCTCCGGCATCAGCTCGTACACCTGCTCGGCGGACTCGGGATCGGCCTTCAGGCAGGCGAGGAGGTCGTCCCTGGCGCTGTCCGCCCGGTCGAGCCCGATCAGGCAACGGGCCCGCTGCAACCGGGCGTCGACGTCCTCGGTCGAGCCGAGCACCTCGTCGAGCAGTCGCAGCGCCTCACCGAAGCGGCCGGCGTCGTGGTGGACCACGGCCAGGTTGAACTGGATGCCGGGCTCCGCCGAAAGCTCGACCGCGCGTGCCAGATCGGCGCCGGCCGCGTCCAGATCGCCCTCTTGGTAGCGGAGTTCACCGAGCAGGGCCCAGGCCTGGGCGTACTCGGGGTCGACGGCGAGTGCGGCCTCGTAGGCGTCGGACGCCGCCGCGAGGTCACCGTCGGCGACCAGCAGCTGTCCCTTGATGCAGAGGAGCTGCAGACTCGCCGGAGTGTCCGCGAGCCCGGCCCGCACCTCGTCCCAGGCGTGCTGGTGCTCACCGGCTTCGAGGAGCAGTGCGGCCCGGTTGAGGCGGGCGTCGCCGAACTCCGGGTCGAGCTGGAGGACGTAGCCGAAGTCCGCCACCGCCGCCTCGGTGTCGCCGAGCTCGGCCAGGACGTCGGCCCGGTTGAAGTACGCCTCGGGGAAGGGCGGCGAGAGCCGGATGGCGTGGTCGTAGTCGGCCAGCGCCTGCTCCGGACGGCCCAGGTCGCGCCAGAGCATGCCCCGGTCGAAGTAGTACTCGGCGTAGTTGGGGTCGCACTCGATCACCGCCGTGTAGTCGGCGACGGCTTCGTCGTGGCGGCCCAGGCCCGCGTACACCTGTGCGCGGTTGTAGCGCAGCACGGAGCGGTGCAGTGCGTGCTCGTGGTCCTCCAGCGTCTCGTCGAGCCGGGCGATGCAGCCGTCCAGCAACTCCAACGCCGCCTCCAGACGGCCCTGGTGGACCTCGATCAGCGCGAGCCCGTTGCGGTTGAACACCACGCGCGCCTCCCGCTCCTTCGGCTCGGGGTGCCAACGGGCGAAGGCGATCGCCTGGTTGACCCAGGCCCGGGCCAACTGGTGGTCGCGCCGGTCGGCGCCGAAGTGGCGGGTGTGGAGCATGGCCGTGGCGTACGCGGCCTGCATGTGGACCTCGGGCGAGGTGCTGAGCGCGCGGGCCTCGTCGTACAGCGGCAGCGCCTGATCGGCAAGGCCGAGGGCGGCGAAGGAGGTGGTCATCTTGGTGGTGAAGGCCCACCAGTGGGTCGGGCTGCTCTCGTGGGTGACCAGCCGCCGGCCACGCTCCCCGAGGTCCAGGACGGCGTGGTAGAAGCCGAGGTCCATGCAGTGGTCGAGGGCGTGGCGCAGGATGTCGGCCCCGGCCCCGGACGGATCGCTGCCGTGCTCCGCGTGCCAGGCGATGGCCCCCAGGCGCAGGGAGGACTCCCCGGCCGTCTCCAGCTCCGCCCGCCGCAGGTCGTGCAGCCGGGCGCGTTCGGCCGGCGGCAGGCTCAGGTAGGCGGCGAGCTCGTCCGGGTCGTCGCCGATGCCGTCGCCGTCGATGTAGCCGCGGCCCGGCACGGCGCCGGCCAGCAGGCCCTCGGCTGCCGTTCCCGCGCCCGTCGCGGCCTCGTCCTGCGCGTCGAGCACCGTGCACCGGGCGGCGAGTGCGGTCGGCAGGTCCTCGCGGCCGGGACCGGCCGGACGCTCCAGCGGCTCGGTGCCGGTGGTGACCACCACGGTGAGCAGCTGCGGATCGACGCGTCGCAGCAGGACGGCCAGGAACTCCCCGTCGCTGGGGTCGGCCCGGTGGGCGTCGTCGACGACGAGCGAGCGCGGGCCGACCGCGCGCAGGTACGCCTCCAGGAACTCGACGAGGCCGTGGGCGATCCGCAGTGTGCGCAGCGCGGAGTAGAAGCGGGTGCGCTCCTTGGGCACCGCCAGGGAGGTCAGTGTCTCGCGGGTGGCCGGCACCAGGTCGCGCAGCTCCGGTGTGGTGGAGAGGATTTCGATGTCGTGCTCGGCGACGGCCTCGGGGCAGCGGGCGAGCGCGTCCGGGACGATCCCGCGCAGGATCGAGCCGACGGCGGTGTAGGGGCCGCGCAGACGGCGGTTGGCGTTCACCACGGCGAGTGCGGGCGGCAGGTCGAGCCGCTCGCGGGCTTCGACGCGGGCGCGGCGCCCGGTGGCGCGGACCCAGTGGTGGCGGTGCTCGGCCATGACTCAGCTGCCTTTCGCGCGGGGCGCAGGGGAGGAGGGAGGGTTCGGGGGTCAGGCCGACTGGGCCGCCGCGCGCCGCTCGCGGGCGGCGAGCACGACGACGGCGACGGTCTGCGCGAGGCTGAGCACCATCAGGGCGAGCGAGTCGAGCCGGCCGGCCGCCGAGGCCTGGCCGGTCAGGCGCAGCCACATGTCGTGCAGGAGGCGGTAGGCCGTCGGGACGACGACACCGGCGAACATCGTGAGGGTGAACACGTAGCCCACGAGCATCAGCCAGGCGTACCAGCGCGCGACCTTCCGGTCGACCGGGTGGTGGACGGACAGGTCCAGCGGCGGCCGCCCGATGGTGCGCCGAACGGCGTTGCGCAGCACGTCGGTTGCGGCAGCGTGGAGGTTCACGCAGCCCAGGACGGTGCCGAGCAGGACGTAGATGTCGGTCCGCAGGTAGAAGAACCCCTGCCAGGCGAGCCGCAGTGCCGTGGCGTAGGCCATCGCGAGACAGAGCGACGCGACGGTCCCGTTGGTGCCGCGCGTCGCGTCGGCGATCAGGGTGAGCACGGCGATCGCCAGGGCGTCGGCGATCATGCCCGCCATGATGGGCAGGTAGCGCTGTCGGCGCGGCACGCTGACCAGCCCGTCGAGGGAGGTCTCCAGCACCAGGTAGACCAGGCGGCGGCCGATGGAGAGCCGCGAGCGCAGGCCGAGCCGGCGGCCGGCCAGGGCGTGGAAGGCCTCGTGCAGCGCGAGCAGCGGCACCTGGCCGATGAACAGCATCAGCACGACGAGGGTGTAGTACGAGCTGAAGAACAGGTTGTCGACGCGCGGGACCAGCTCGGGCACCCGGACCATCTCGGCCACGGCGAGGGCCGTCACGAGTCCGTAGCCGACGAGGGCCGGTCGGCTGAAGACCACCTGACCCAGTCGCTGCCAGCGCACCGGCGCGGCCGGTCCCGCCTTTTCGCCGTCGGAGCGGACGAGGTCGAGCTCCACGAGGGCCTCGACGAGGTCGGCGATGTCGACGGTCTCTCCGTGCACGGTCTGGTAGCGCTCGGCGGCCTCGCGGGGCGTGAGGCCCTCGGCGAGCATCCGGACCAGTTCGGCGCCGTCGGCCGGGAAGACGGCGTAGGTGTCGGTCTCCGGGCTGCCGATGGTGACCTCGTCGGCCTCCGGCAGGTACACGAGCTGACGAAGCGGTACCGGCCGGTCCAGGTCGAGGCCCGGGGCGGTGGGACTGCTGTCCGTGGAGGAGTGCACGGATCCTCCTGCGGGAGGTAGACGGAGGGGCGAGGGGGTGGAGCGGGGGGGGGCGGCCGCGGGGCGGGCGGGCCGGCGCCCCCGGCGCCCCCGCGGGAATAAGAAAAAAAACACCCCCAAAACAATCGTAGAAGTG
>NZ_JBHJUK010000197.1:0-626 GCF_042266225.1 Kitasatospora sp. NPDC056181 | reverse complement strand
GGTCGTGCGGCCGTGGGCGTCGTCCACGTTACCCCTGGGGGGCGGTTCCCGGTGCGGCGTGGGGGTGTCGCGGTGCCGGCCCCCGCTGCTGCGTCCGGCCGGCACCGCGGTCCCCCTTGCCCGGGAGGATCGGTCAGTTCTGCACAGCGCAGGACCACGGCAGGTACAGCGCACGGGCCGCGCTGGTCAGGCGAACCGGGCCGGCCTTGCGGACGACGATCTTCTTCATGGCAACACACCTCCTTGTATGACTGGTCATCAACAGCGCCATCTGCTGGTATGAATGAGCCCCTTGGGGCTATCCACACCAGCTTGGCGATGCAGCAAGTGTGGGGAAGGTGTGGTGACCGTGTCAATGGATCGGATCATCAAACCTGGAGCCCGCCGGACCGGTCCACTATCACCCCAGGTCAGAGCGTTACTGACGAAGTGTCGACGATCAGCCCGACGCCTCCTCGGGGCGAAGCCACTCGGCGAAATGGCCCGGAGTGGGTCGGTCACAGCCAGTGAGGCATAAACTGAAATGAATGCAGGCCGCATGATGTTCCACGCTGGCTCGGGGCCTTCCCGGGTGCGGTGCGGGCCGGACACGCCGCCGGGGCGCGGGGCTGGTCCGAGGACCATCC
>NZ_JBHJUK010000196.1:0-12823 GCF_042266225.1 Kitasatospora sp. NPDC056181 | reverse complement strand
CGGAAGCCCTGGGCGTTGATGTTCGAGTAGTGGGCGAAGACGTCCGGGCCGCCACCCTCCTGCTCGATGAAGCCGAAGCCCTTTTCCGCGTTGAACCACTTCACGGTGCCATTAGCCATAAAAAACAGTCTCCTTCAAAGGCTGTCCGAAGTCCGCACTGTGCGGACTTCGAGTCGCCGCGAGAACCCGCCCGGAAAAACCGGGAAACAAAAATGCGCCTGCAGAACATCAGCAGGCGCACACAAAGTTCATGGGAACCACAACTGCAACTAAATCGACTGTAGCAGGCCCGGACCCGTTTTGGCGGAAACTTCGGCCCCGAACGCGAAAACTTCGGTCCTGAACACCGCCGGGGCGCATGATCGGCCCCGGGCTGCCGCCGGTGTCGGTGTCGGTGTCGGTGTCGGTGCCGATGGCCGTGCCGGTGCTCGTGCCGACCGTGCCGGGTACGGCGAGGGCACGGGCGGGCCGTGCGGTCAGCGGGCCTGCGGGTGCCAGGGGCGGTCCGGACGGGTGGGCGTGGCGGCCTCTGCCAGCCGGAGCGCGTACACCTCCGCCGCCGTGTGTCCGGAGTCACCGTGGTCACCGTGGTTACCGGGCTCTTCGGGGCCACCCGGAGCTCCCGGTTCGGCGGGGTGGCCCTGGTGAGCGGGAACGGGGCCGAGGTAGTGGTGGCCGGTCAGGTGGCACCAGGCGGGCAGGTCCAGCGGCGCCGCAGGATCGGTGGTCACGATGTGCACCACCGTGCCCGCCGGGGCGTCGGCGATGTGCGTGCGCAGCCGCAGCAGCAGTTGGACGCAGAGCAGGCCGGTGCCGTCGACCACCAGGTCGGCCCGGGGCGGGGCGGCGCTCACCGGGGCACCGTCTGGGTGACGCGCCACAGGCGGCGGGGGAGGCCGCCCTCCTCGAAGGGGTGGACCTCGGCCGGCTCCCAGCCCTCGGCGAGGGCGTCGACCAGGACACGGGGGAAGAAGTGGACGGCGAAGCCGCCGTGTTCCCAGATGTCGTCCCCGTGCCCGGTGCCGGCGCCGTAGTGCGCGTCGCCGGTGTGCCGGACGGTGTAGACGAAGACCCCGCCCGGCCGCAGGACCCGGCGCACCTCGCGGACCAGGGCGTGGATCTCCGCGGTGGACAGGGCCATGCAGAGCAGCATGTGCGCGAACACCGCGTCCACCGAGGCGTCCGGGAGCGGCAGCGGCTCGCGCACGTCGTGCACCGCCGTGGTGACGGCCCCGGCCACGCCCTGGGCGTCGGCGGCCTCGCGCAGCTGTGCCAGGCCGACCGGGCTGAAGTCCGTGGCCAGCACGGTGAAGCCCTCGCGGGCGAAGAACAGCGCGTCGCGGCCGTGCCCGGCCCCCAGCTCCAGCACCTCGCGGGCACCCGCGGACCGGAAGGCCGCGGCGGCGTGGACGGCCGGCTCGGACGGCCCGGGCCCGTACATGCCGGGGTGTTCGCGGTAGGTCTGCTGCCAGTGCCGGCGTTGGGTCCCGGCCGGCCCGTCCTCGTGCTCCGGCATGCTGACGCCCTCTCCGCCGCCCCGCCGCGTGCGGGGATCCGTGCAGGTCAGCCTAGGTCCACGACGGCCGACCGGTGCGACCGGCCCCGGTGCGGCGGCCGCCCGCCGCCTCCACCACCGGTCACCTCACGCCGGCCGCCGGGCCGAGGTCGAGACCAGGGAGTAGGAGAGTGCCTCGAAGCCGGGCCTGCGGACCAGCGCGCGGAAGCGGGTCAGCTCGTCGAGCGTGATGCCGGCGGCGAGCAGGGGTTCCTGGAGCTGGCGGGAGTTGATGTCGTGGAGGCGGGCCCCGCCGTCGTGGGACCAGCTCTCGGCCCGGACGGTGGTGTGGACGTCGGTCAGACCGAGGTCCGTCATCGCGCCGTGCACCTGGCGTCCCCAGTCCAGGTCGGCACCCCGGTCGCCCAGGACGGCGAGGACGGTGTCGATGACCCGGGAGAAGAGCTCGCGTTCGGACGGATCGACCGGGGTGAGGACGGAGAGCGGGCTGCGGTCGAACTCCTCGATGAGCAGGAGGCCGCCGGGCCGCAGGGCACCGGCCAGGGTGGCGAGCACCTCGCGGCGTTCGGGCAGGTGGAGGAGGAGCAGGCGGGCGTGGACCAGGTCGAAGGGGCCGCCGGGCGGCTGCTCGTGCCGGACGTCGTGGCGACGGACGACGAGGTTCCCGGTGGACCCGGCCAGTCGCGTCGGGTCGAGATCGGTGGCGGTCACGGAGCCGGTGGGGCCGACCAGTCGGGCGAGCAGCCGCGCGATCGACCCGGCGCCGGCCCCGACCTCCCAGCAGTGGGCGCCGACCGGGACTCCGAGGCGCTCCAGGTGGGAGGCGGTGATCGGGTCGAGGCAGGACTCCAGCACCTGCAGCTGGTCCACGGCCTCGTCGGCCCGGTTGTCGAAGGCGTAGTGCGTGTCGGTCGGCATCAGGGCAACTCCTGTGGTGTCGGGCGGGGCGGGGCGACGGCGGCGAGGATGCGGGCCGGGTCCTGACGCGCGGCGGCGCCGTCCAGTGCGGCCGTGATCCGGCCGGCGGCGAGGACCGTGACCCGGCCGGCGATGGGAAGCACCTGGGCCGGACGCGGGGAGGCGAGGACGACGGCCAGCCCGTCGGCGGCCAACCGCCCTGCCAGGGTGAGGACATCGGCCGCGACGCCGGGGCCCAGGCCCTCGGTGGGTTCGTCGAGCAGCAGGACGTGGGGCCCGGTGAGCAGGGTGCGGGCGATGGCGAGCATCTGCTGCTCGCCGCCGGAGAGGCGGTCGGCGCGCTGGTTCAGCCGCTCGCCGAGCCGGGGGAGCAGGTCGAGGACCCTGGCCGGTGACCAGGCGGTCGGCCGCCGCCGGTGTGCCACCTTGAGGTGCTCGGCCACGGTCAGGGACGCGAAGACCCGGCGCCCCTGCGGGACCAGGCCGATGCCGGCCCGAGCACGGCGGTGGGCGGGGAGGCGGGTGACGTCGGTCCCGGAGAGCTCGATCCGGCCCGAGCCCACCGGGAGCAGGCCGGCCAGCGCGTGCAGCAGGGTCGTCTTCCCGGCGCCGTTGGGCCCGAGTACGGCGTGCACGGAGGACCGTTCGGCCGTCAGATCGATGCCGTGCAGGACGGTGCCCCCGTGGTAACCGGTCCGCAGGGAGTGTGTTTCGAGCATCCCGCTCACCCGGACCGGGGGTCGAGGTAGGCCTCCCGGACGGCGGGGTCGGCGCCGACCTGCTCCGGAGTGCCCTCGGCGATCGACCGGCCCTCGTGCAGGACGGTGACGCGGTCGGCCAGGGCGTTGACGAAGGCGAGGTCGTGGTCGATCAGCAGCACGGCGACCTCGGTGGACACTTGGCGCAGGACCGTGAGCAGCCGGTCGGTGTCCTCGTCGGCCAGGCCGGCGGCCGGCTCGTCCAGCAGCAGGACCCGGGGCCGGGTGGCGAGGGCGGCCGCGATCTCCACCAGCCGCTGCTGGCCGTGGGACAGGTGGCAGGCGGTGCGGGAGGCCAGGTGCGCGATGCCGACCTGGTCGAGCTGTTCGTGGCAGCGGCGTCCGAGTTCACGGTAGCGGCGGGGACGCCAGAGCCCGCGCAGTCCGGTGTGCCGCCAGGCCGCGAGGGCCACGTTGTCCAGGGCGCTCAGGCTGCCGAGTACGGCGGGCTGTTGGAAGGTGCGGGCGATGCCGAGGCGGGACCGGCGGGCCGGGTCGGTGCCGGTGATGTCCCGCCCGTCGAGCAGGATCCGGCCGGCCGACGGTACGACCGTGCCCGCGACCAGGCCGAGCAGGGTGGACTTTCCGGCGCCGTTGGGCCCGATCACGGCGTGGCGCGCCCCGGGTGCGACCGTCAGGTCGAGCCGGTCGACGGCGACCAGCGCGCCGTAACGGCGGGTCACCCCCGAGATGCCGAGCAGGGCGTTCACGGGCCGACCTCCGGGGATACGGGCCGGGCCGGGGCACGGGAGGCAGGATCCGTCAGGGAGCCGCGGGGGAGCCGGCGGAGTCGGACGCCCGCGAGCCCGCGGGGGAGCAGGTACACGGAGGCGATGAACAGGGTGCCGAGCAGCAGCGGGCCGTGTCCCGGCCAATGGGCGGCGAGCTGGTCCCGGGTGATCAGTACCAGCGCGGTGCCGGCGAGGGCGCCGACCGGTGACGCCACACCGCCGAGGACGGCCGCGAGCAGGCACAGCGAGGACGTGGTGAAGCCGACGTCGGCGGGGGAGACGTACCGCTGGGCGGTCACGAGCAGCTGGCCGCCCGCTCCCGCCAGGGCGGCGGCCCAGACCTGGGCACCGAGGAACACGCGGGTGACCGGGTGGCCGCTGGCCCGCATCCGCGCCTCGTCGTCGCGGCACCCGGCGAGCAGGAGTCCGAGTGGCGAGCGCAGCGCCGCGGCCGTCGCCGTGATCGCGCAGGCGGCGACGACGACCGCGTACCGGTAGACGTCCTGGTCGTCGGTCAGTGGTGCCGTACCCCAGAGCGCGCGCACCGGCGGTATGCCGGCCAGACCGTCGGTGCCGCCGGTGACCGAGCTCCAGCGGGACGCCGCGGTGGCGGTCAGCTCTCCGAGGGCCAGTGTGATCATCAGTACCGTCACGCCTCGGGCCCGGGCCACGACCGGCCCGGTCAGCAGGGCGAAGAGTGCCGCGGCCGACACGGCGGCGGCGAGCTGCAGCGGCCCGACGTCGACGCCCGCGCGGCCCAGCAGGGCGGTGGTGTAGGCGCCGACCGCGTACGGCGCGGCCTGGCCGAGCGTGGGCAGCCCGGCCCGGCCGGTGAGCACGGTGATGCCGACGGCGGCCAGGCCGAGCGCGGGTATCGGGGTGAGCAGGACGAGCGTCGACTCGTCGACCACCGCCGGAACGCCGAACAGCGCGAGCAGGGTCAGCAGCAGCGCCCATCCTGCGGGACGCACGGCGGACCCTCGGCCCGGGGGCCGGGCGCCGCCCCCGGGACGCGCCCCGGCCGTCCCCGCCGGACCCTCGCCCGGATCGTCCGGGTGCGGGCGGGGCCCGAGCAGGCGCCCCCACCGGTCCGGCGGACGCCACGCGCGCACCGCCCGGCCGAATGCGGGCCGCGCGGTGCGCGCGCCGCCGTCCGACGGCGTCGCAGCCGACCGGACCGACCGGACGATCCCCCGCGCGACCGCCCGGATCCCGGTCATCCGCGCGCTCCGGCGGTGCTGCCGCGGCGCAGGACCAGGGCTGCGGCCATCGCCGTGAACAGGAGGTAGGGGGCGAGGTCCGGGACCAGGTCGACGCCGAGGGTCTGGACCTCGCCCACTGCCACGGCAGCCACCAGAGCGCCCAGGACCGAACCCAGGCCGCCCAGCACCACCACGATGAGCGAGAGCAGCAGGACGGTGTCGGCCGTGCGCGGGCCCGGGCCGATGATGGGGGCGCCGAGGACGCCCGCGAGGCCCGCGAGGGCCCCGGCGCCCGCCAGCACGGCGGTGTGGACCAGGCGGGGGTCGGTGCCCAGGCCCGCGACCATCGCGGGGTCGTCCACCGTGGCCCGGAGCAGCGCGCCGGCCCTGGTGCGGCGGAGCAGGAGCTGCCCGGTGGCCGCCATCAGCGCCGCCACCAGGATGAAGGCCAGCCGGTAGACGGGGTAGCGGTGCCCGCCGAGGTCGGCGCTGCCGTCGAGGGCCGCCGGCAGGGTGACCGGGAGGTCGTCGGGCCCGGCGGCCGTGCTGAGCAGATCGGCGCCGACCAGCGCCACACCGAAGGTGAGCAGTGCCTGGGCGAGATGGCCGCGCCGGCGGACCGGTGCGGTGAGCACGGCGAGCAGCCCGCCGCCGGCGCCGGCCGCCGCGGTGCCGGCGGCCAGCGCGAGCAGCATCCCGCGCCACGAGCCGTCCGACAGTGCGGCGGCGGTGTACGCGCCGACGGCGTAGAGGGCGCCGTGGGCGAGATTGAGGACGTCCCCGGCCCCGAACGCCAGCGTGAGCCCGGCCGCCGCGACGTACAGCAGCAGCCCGTAGGCCACGCCGTCCACCGCGGGCACCAGATGTGCGTCGATCAGGCCCATCGGCCCCCCTCTCCGGAACCCGGTCAGTTCCCGATGGTGGCGAGGTCCTGGACCATCTGGTTGGACAGGGCGCGGCCGTCGCTCCTGACCTCGCGCAGGTACCACTTCTGCACCGGCGAGTGGGTGTTGCTGCCGAACTGCCAGGTGCCGCGGGGGCTGTCGATCTGGCCGAGGCCGGCGATCGCGGTGTTCAGCGTCTTCGGGTCGACCTTGTCCCCCGCCGCGCCGATCGCCTTGTCGAGCACGGAGGCGGCGTCGTAGGAGGCCATCGCGTACGTGGTGGGCGGGGACTGGTGCTTGGACTGCCAGGCCGAGACGAACGCCCGGTTGGCCGCGTTGTCCAGGTCCGGGGCGTAGTTGAGCACCGAGCGGATCCCCTTGGCGGCATCGCCCTGGGCGGTCAGCACGCCGCCCTCGGTGAGGAAACCGGCGGCGTACAACGGGGTGCCGGCCAGATCGGACTGGGCGTACTGCTTGACGAAGTCGACCGCTGCGCTGCCGGCGTAGAAGCAGTACACCGCCTTGGCCTTGGAGTTCTTGATCTTGTTGAGGTAGGGGGTGAAGTCGGTGGTGCCGGGGAACGGCGTGAAGGTCGCCTTGCCGTCGGGGCCGGCGAGCTGGCCGCCGGCCTTGGCGAACGCGTCGGTGAAGCCGCGCAGTTCGTCCCAGCCGCCCTGGTAGTCGGGCCCGATCGCGTAGACCGGACCGTTGACGACGTCGTGCACGTACTGGGCGATGGCGGCTCCCGGCTCGTCGGACATGAAGCTGGTGCTCCACTGCCGGCTGACCTCCTTGACGGCGGGGCGGCCGTTGGAGCTCACCAGGGGGATCCCGGTCTCGGTGAGCAACGGGGAGATCGCGGCGACCGAGCCCGCGCCGACCACACCGGTGACGGCGAGGACCTTGTCCTGCTTGACCAGCTTGGTGGCGGCGGGGAGCGCGGTCGGCGCACCGTCGCCCTCGTCGGCGATCACCAGGTCGACCGGGTGCCCGCCGAGCCTGCCGCCGTGGGTGTCCAGATAGAGCTGGAAGCCGTCCCGCAGATCGGTTCCGACGGCCTTGTACGTCCCGGACAGCGACGCCAGCAGGCCGATCTTCACCGTGCCCGGACCGCCGTCGGCCGCGCCGCCGCCGTGGCCGCTGGTGCAGCCGCTGGCGAGTAGCAGGGCGGTGAGGAGGGCTCCCGCCGTGCGGCTTCTGCGGATCGGTGACATGTGTGCTCCCGGAGTAGGCGTGAGAGGCCGGAACTGATGGTGGTCAGGAGAGCGTGTCGAGCAGTTTGGCGCGGGCCGCGGGGGTGAGCTGCGGGCCGACCTGGTTGATCAGCTCGGCCATCTCGAAGGAGACCTGGCCGATGTCGCAGACCTTCGAGGCCAGGACCAGCAGCGAGGCGCCGCTGCTGACCGCCATGGAGAACAGGAAGCCGCCCTGCAGTTCGGTGAGGTTGCTGATCACCGGTTCCGCCTTCAGCAGCCGTCCGGCGCCGGCCAGCAGGCTGACCAGCCCCGACGCGATCGCGGCGAGCTGGTCGGCGTGCTCCGCGTCGACGTCCTTGGTGGCGGCGATCAGCAGCCCGTCGGCGGAGACCGCCACCGCGTGGGTGATCTCCGGTACCCGGGCCGCGAAGTCGTTCAGCAGCCAGTCGAGATCGTGCGTCGAGGGGGAGGTCATGCGTCTTCCTTCTGGTTCGGATCGGAGAGAAGCGGCTTGGGGGCGCCCCGTCCGGCGCGGCTGGCGCCGATGCCGCGGGCGTAGGCGGCCATGGCGGCCGACACCTGTCCGGGGTCGCGGTGTGCCAGCCCGTGCGAGGGCTGGGCGGCGGGCGGCGGGGAGTCGGAGGCGCCCGGGGTCGTCGCGTGGACGGGGGCGGGCTCGGTGGTGGCGGCCGCGGGGCGCCTGCGCCTGGGCAGGCCGCTTCCGGTGGTGCCGGCGGTCGTCGACTCCGACGCGGGCGGTGCCGGTGCGGTGGCGGGTGGCGGTTCCGGCGCCGCCGGCGGGACCGGGGCCGGGGCCGGTTCCGGCACCGCGGTGGGGACCGGGGCCTGGACGGGCGCGGGGTCGGGAGTCGGGGCCTGGACGGTCGCGGGGTCGGGGGCCGGGTCGGCTTCCCCGGCCGTGCCGAACACCGTGTCCGGCAGGGTGACTTCGGCGATGGTGCCGCCGCCCGGACGCGGGCGCAGTTCGACCCGGATTCCGTACCAGGACGCCAGGTGGCCGACCACGGTCAGCCCCATCGCGCGGACGGCGGCGATCTCGACCGGAGGGGGTGTGGCCAGCTTCTCGTTGGCGGAGTCCCAGCGGTCCTCGCCCAGGCCGATGCCCCGGTCGCAGACCTGGACCACGAGCCGGTCGGTCAGCAGCCGGGCCTCGGCGGTCACCCGGGTTCCGGGCTTGGAGAAGGCGGTGGCGTTGTCGAGCAGCTCGGCGAAGAGGTGGACCAGGTGGTCCACCGCCCGGCCCTCGACCAGGATGCCCTGGTCCGTGGTCCCGACGTCGATCCGGGTGTAGCGCTCGGTCTGGGCCGCCGCCGCCCGGAGGACGTCCTCGATCGGGGCGTCCGTCGACCGCACCCGGGCCGTCGCCTCGCCACCGAGGACGAGCAGGCTGTGGTTGTTGCGGCGCATCCTGCTGGCCAGGTGGTCGAGTTCGAAGAGCCGGGCCAGCCGTTCCGGGTCGGGCTCGTCACGCTCGGCGGCGTCGAGTGCCTGGACCAGTGCGCCGGTCAGCCGCTCGGCCCGGCGGGCCAGGCCGACGAAGACGGTGCCCATCCGGTCGCGCATGGCCGCCTGCTCGGCGGCGATCCGCACGGCTTCGCGGCTGACGGTGTTGAAGGCGGCGCCGACCGCGGCGATCTCGTCGCGGCCGCGGACCTCGACCGCGTCGCCCGCCGCGGCGGCGAACTCCTCCGGCGTGGCCTCGCCGAGTGCGCCGCCCGTCGACAGTGCCGCGACGGCCGCCGGGAGGCGCTCGTGCGCGACCGCGTGCGCGGCGGCGCGCAGCCGACGCAGTTCCCGGATCATCGGCCGGCCCAGCCGGAGGGCGAGGACGATCACCGAGACCACCGCGAGCAGGACCGCCAGGCCCTCGCTCAGGGCCCATTTGCGTTGCGTGTTGCGGAAGTCGGTGACGCTGACGAGCACCGAGGCGTCGACCTTCTGCTCGACCTGCTGGAGCCGGTCGGTCCGCTCGTCCATCACCGTCGTCCAACTCGCGTCCACCGGTAGCGGCCGACCCGGCGTGGCGCGGGCGACGGCGTCCTCCAGCCGGCCCGCCGCGATGATGCCGGGACCGGTCAGCGACCGGTCCAGCCAGGTCTGCCACTCCGGGGTGGCGATCCGCTGGAACTCGAGGACGGCCTCGGTGTATCCGGTCCGGGTGGCGGTGATCGCCTGTTGCGCGGCAGGGGTGAGGACGCCGGAGGCCTGCGAGGCGAGGACCGCGACCTCCTGCTGGCTCACCGATTCCTGGGCCCGGGCCAGGGTCACCCCGCTGTTGATCCGGCCTGCGAGATCGGCCCCGGCGCGCCCGGCCCCGGCGACGGAGCCCCGGTAGGCCAGTAGGTCGGCGATGATGATCCGGTAGTGGAAGGTGGTCGCCGATAGGACGGTACCCGGGCTCGACTCCACCTGCTTGCGGAGCGCGGGCAGGCCCGCCAGGTCGTCGTCCACCTGGCGGAGGAGGCTGCCGGAGTTGCCGCGGGCCGCATGCATGCGCCCCCGCAGCTGACGGTACTGCGCGATGCTTGCGTCGGTGGCCTGCATCTGCGCCAGGTAGGCGTTGGTCCGGTCGGGATTCGCCTCGCCGGTCAACAGCGCTGCGGCGCAGGTGCGTTCCCTCTGGAGCTGGTGCGTCAGGTCGCCGACCTGGGCGCTGATGGCCACCATCGACCGCAGCTGCGCGGCCCCGAACACCTGTCCGGCGGTGATGCGCAGCGCGAGCGCCGCGAAGGCCACCACCGCGAGCAGCGGCACCGTGGCGAGTACGGCGAGTTTGCGGGTGATCGTCACCGGGCCGGTCCTCCGGCCACGGGCGGAGGGTTGATCAGGCCTTGCTGGTGAGCAGTCATGGCGCCTTGGATGTCGATCGGAAGGACGTGCGAGGAGGGGTGATGCTGCGTCGGCCGCTGGGGAGTCGCCCCGTGAGCGCGTACCTGACACGATGCCGCGCCGATCATAGTGGCATCGGTCGATCATGTCTTCGAAACCTGCGGAAGCCTAGCCAACTGACGGAGCGTTAAAAAGACCCCTCCTCGAATCCCTTGCCTTCGTATGCCCACGGCCGGTGGTTCGCACCCACCACGTCGGCCGGAAGCGCGTCGCGGCGGGGCCGGGTCGTCGCACCCGTAGTGCCCGTAGCGCCCTTCGCGTCGAGCAGCGCCGTGGCGCCCGCCATCGTCGTCCCGCCGGGTGCCGGGAAGAGTGCGCTCTGCGCGGGCGCCGTGCCGAGGAGTCCGAGCGGCACGGCCGGCGGCGCCTCCTCCGGCCGAAGGAGGCGCATGCCAGGCTTCGGATCGATGGACGAAACGGGAGCGTTACCTACAGGAATCGGCCCGGAAAGGCAGAGCGCCTACGGTTCGGAGGAAGAACAGCGTCACGAGGACCGAGGGGGAACGTGCACCGCCCAGAGAACAGACCGCCGGACTGGCTGCTCCACCCGCTGCGGCGGCAGCCCGGGCCGTTCCCCTGGGGAGGTGTGCTGCGCGGCGCCCTCGGCATGGGGCCGTTGCTCGCGCTCGCCGTGGTGGCCGGGCAGCCGCAGGCCGGTGTCCTCGCCGGGCTCGCCGCGATGTTCGGCGGCATCAACGACCGCCCCGGCACCGCGCGTTCGGCGGCGACGCTGATCGGACTGCCTGCCCTGGCCGGAGCCGCCGGCCTGCTGATCGGCCAGGCGCCGGGTTGGTGGGCGGTACCGCTGCTCGCGGTGGTGGGTGTGGTCTGCGGCGCCGTCAGCGTCACCGGGCCGGTCTGCTCGGCGGCGGGCGTACAGCTGCTGGTCCTGACCGCCCTCGGCTGCGGAATGCCGATGGCGGGCCCCGCCTGGGTGAGGGCGGGCTGGTACCTGCTCGGCGGCGCCTGGTTCATGGTGCTGCGCCTCGCGGTGCGCCCGGCGACGCAGTTCCGCCCGCTGCACGGCGAGCGGCAGGCCGTGGCCGGGGTGTTCGACGCCCTGGCCGAGGCCTTGCGGGCAGCCGGAACGCCCGGGGCCGAGCGCGCACGGCGGGGGCTCACGGTCGCGCTCGACCGGGCCGACGAGGCGCTGCGCCTCCAGCGGCTGCTGCGTCGCCCCGGCCGGCGCCGCCCCGACGAGCTCCGGCTGGACGAGCGCTTCGCCGCGGCCGCGGCGCTCTGCGAGGCGAGCGTGGCCCTGCTCTGGGAGGGCGAGGCGCTGCCGGCCAGGGCGCTGGCCGGTCCGCGCCGTCTCGCCGAGGCCGTCCGGGGCGACACCCAGCCGGGCCGGCTGCCCGTCCCACTGCCCGAGAGCCCCGCCCGCAGCGCCTTCGACCGTGCGGTGCTGGCCGCCGGGCTCGCCTTCGACCACCGCCCGGAGGGCCACCCCTCGCGAGGCGCTGGGCCCGGTTCCGGGCACGGTGCCGAGCCTGGATCCGGGCAGGGCGTCGGGCACGGTCATGTCGCCGGGCCCCCGGCCGCTTCCCGGCGCGTGCGGCCGGTGCCCGTCCGCCCCCGCCGGGGCATCCACCCCGCGGGGCCGACGGGGCGCGAGTGCGGGCTGCGGGTCGGCGCGTGCGTGGCGGTCACCACGGCGCTCGCCCTCCTGCTCCACGCCGGCCACTGGTACTGGCTGCCCGCCACGGCGGCCTTCCTGGTCAAGCCCGACTACGGCCCGCTCTTCTCGCGGGTCGTCAACCGCTTCGCGGGGACGGCGGCGGGCGTCCTCCTCTTCGCCGGTACCGGGAGCGCGGCGGCCGGCGCCGTTCCCGGCCTGCCGGTGCTGGTGGTCGCCGTCTGCGGGGCGCTCATCGCGCCGTCCCTGCGGCATTTCGCGCTGCAGACCGGGGTGGTCACGCTCACCGTCCTCGCCTTCGTCTCGCTCGGCGGTGACACCCAGGCCGCGGCCTCCCGGCTGGCGGACACGGCGCTCGCCTGCGCGGTGGTCCTGGTGGTCGGCCACCTGCCGCGACTGGTCGACACCCGTGCCCGGGTCGGCCACCGGTGCGCGGAGGCCCTGCGCCACACGCAGCACTACCTCCACGACGTCCTGACCCGGCCGCCGGGCCCGGAGGCCGGACCCGGCGCCGAGGCGGGCCGGCGCGACCGGCTGCGCCGCCGGGCGTACCGCTCGCTCGCGCAGGCCCGGGTGTCGGCGGAGACCGTGCGGATGGAGCTGCTCGCGGATCCGGGCGAGGAGTGGCTGAAGGTGGCCGTGCGCGCCGAGCGGATCGCCGACGCCGCGACCGCCTGCGCCGTCCGCCTTGCGCACGGCTGCGAGCCGCCCGGCGCGGTGGCGGTCGGCCAGCTGGTCGCCGCGGTCGGCGAGGTGGCGGACGCGCTCGACGGCCGGTCCGGTCCGGTGCCGGCCCGGCCCGAGGTGGACGCCGTCCCGCCGGACTGCCGCACGCTCGGCGACATCGTCGCGGAGCTCCACGGCATCCAGGATCGGCAGCGGGCGATGGCCGGCGCGGCCGGCTGAGGGCGCGGCTCAGCGCCGGACGCGGTCGAACCTCTCGCCGCCGAGGATCCACTCGCCGCGGCGCATCACGGCGACCAGGTCGTAGCCGGCGGAGTCGACGACGACGAGGTCGGCGTTCTTGCCGGGTTCCAGCGAGCCGACGGTGTCGGCCAGGCCGAGCAGCCGG
>NZ_JBHJUK010000195.1:0-12886 GCF_042266225.1 Kitasatospora sp. NPDC056181 | reverse complement strand
GCTCACCCGCCACACCCGGCACCACCGGCTGAAGCGAGGCGTCCAGGACATACACCCGCGTGTTGTCCATCGGCCGCCCGATCGGCGGCGCCACACCGATCGCATCCGGATCCGTCAACGCCGTCTGCGTCGCACACAGCGTGATCTCCGTCGGACCGTAACTGTTGATCACCGTCAGATCCGGACACACCTCCAGCACCCGCCGGATCGACGACGCCGACACCACATCACCACCCGTGAGGACATGACGCGCACCCGCGAACGCCGCCGGCTCCACCTCCGCAATCGCACGGAACAGACCCGCAGTCATGTGGAGATGAGTGAGCGCATAGCGCCCCACCAACTCCCGCAACGTCGCCGCATCCAGATCAACCCCCGGCGCCACAACCACGATCTCACCACCCGACAACAGCGGCACCCAGAGCTCGTACGTCGAACCGTCGAACGCATGCGAAGCCTGGAACGGAATCCGCCGCGGCCCCTCACTGAACCAACAACGATCCCGCGCCAGATCGGCAACACCCCGGTGCGTGGTCGCAATGCCCTTCGGCGTCCCCGTCGACCCCGACGTGTACATCACGTACGCGACATGCTCAGGAGTGACACTCACCGCCGGCACCGTCGACGGCAAATGGTCCACACGTGCCGGCAGTTGGAGGACACGCGCCGGATCAGCCGCCACACCCTCCAGGACCAGATCATGGCCGGCGGTCGACGCATCGGTCAGCAGCAGACACGCGCCGGCCTCACCCAGAACCGCCCGCATCCGGGCCAACGGCGCCCGCGGATCGACCGGCACATACGCCGCACCCGCCTTCAACACCGCCAGCAGCGCGACGATCAACTCCGCCGAACGCTCCATGAACACCGCCACCCGCGACTCCGCACCCACACCCCGCTCCACCAGCAGATGGGCGAGCCGGTTGGCACGGGCATCGAGCTCGGCATACGTCAGACGGGAGTCCCCGGAGACCAGCGCGACCGCGTCCGGCGTCCGCTCCACCTGCGCACGGAACAGCTCCGGCAACGTCACCCCCGCCAACGCGCGGGCGGTGTCGTTCCACTCCACCAGGACGCGCTCACGCTCCCCGGCGGACAGGACGGGGATCTGGCTCAGGGGCTGGAGGGGGTGGTGTTCGAGGGCGTCGACCACGGCCTCGGCGGCGGCGTGGACCATCGCGCAGACCGCGTCCGCGTCGATCGGCACGGACGCCTGGCACATGATGGAGAAGCCCGTGCCCCACTCGTCGACGGAGGCGATCAGGGGGTAGTTGTTGTGCTCCTGGGCGTGGAGCAGTTCCATGCCCAGGGACTCGCCGTTCGTCGACTCGCCGTTCGCGGGCTCGTCGTTCGTCCGCTCGTCGTTCGCCGGCTCGTCCTGTGTGCGCCTGGCGGCCTGGCCGCTGTGCCGGTAGTTGAAGACGGAGGTGAACAGCGGGGTGCGCGGGCTGATCCCGCTGGCGCGCTGGGCCAGCGCGAGGGAGGCGTGCTCATGGGCCAGCAGCCCCGCGAGCTGCTCCTGCATCCCGCGGACCGCGTCGGTCACGCTCACGGCCGCCGTACGGGCCCGGGCCGGCAGGGTGTTGATGAACAGCCCCAGACTCCGGTCCGCCCCCGCACCACCGTTCATCCGGCCGAACAGCACCGTGCCGAAGACCACGTCGTCCTGCCCGGACGCGGCGGCCACCACCCGCGCCCACACCACGTGGAACAACGTCGCCGGACTCACACCGAGCCGCCGGGCCTGCTCACGCAGCCTCGCCGCGAGCCCCCCGTCCACGGGCAACCGCGCCTCACGGGCATCGGCACCGTCCCCCAGGACGTCCAGCACACCGAACGGCGCCGTGGGCTCCGTGACATCACCCAACAACCCCGCGAAGTACCGCTCGTGCTCCTCCTCTGGCACCCGCAACCGCGCCTGCGCAACGAACTCCCTGAACGGCACCGGCGCCGGCAGACCCTCCCCACGACCGGCAAGAAAGGCAGTGACCTCTTCGGAGAGCACATCCAGCGTCTGGTGATCCATCGCGAGGTGATGGGTCTGAAGTGCCAGGATCCAGCGTCGGTTGGCGCGGTCCTCCGCGAGGTAGGCACGCAACAGGGGTGCCCGGTCGATGGCCATGGACCGGCCGCAGGCGCGCAACAGCTGCTCCACCGCGTCATCGGCACCGTCGGCGAGGTCGAGAACGAGGCGCTCCACCGGCAGTTCGGCCCGGCGGGCGACGACCTGTACCGGCTCCCGCAGCCCCTCCCAGACGATCGCCGTCCGCAGCACGTCATGCCGGTCCACGACGCTCTGCAACGCCCCGACGAACGCCTCGGCCCGCTCCACCGACCCGAAACCCAGCACCGTCGTCGAAGCGTAGGCGTCCTGGTCCCCAGGCTCACGCATCAGATAGTGGAAGAAGATGCCTTCCTGGAGAGGCGCGAGCGGGTAGACGTCCGCCACGTTGGCCACCCCGCCGGGGACCACCGCGGCGATCTGCGCGAGCTCGTCCTCACTCAACCCTGCCAGGGGCAGCATCTCCGGCGTAAGACGCGTGGCACCCGCCGGGATGTTCGTCGCCGGCACCTCCACCTCACCCCGGTGCGCGGCCTGCTCGGCCAGCTTCGCCACCGTCGGCGACAAGAAGAGCGTCTTCACGTCGATCGGCACACCACGGGACCGCAGCCGCTCCACCAACGTCACCGCCAGAAGCGAATGCCCACCCAACTCGAAGAAATTGTCGTCGACACCGACCTGCTCCAGACCCAGCACATCGGCGAAAACCGCACAGAGGACCTCCTCCTCCACCGTCGACGGGCCACGGCCGGTGGAGACGGCCGTGTAGTCGGGAGCAGGAAGTGCGCGCCGGTCGAGCTTGGCATTGACGGTCAGCGGCAGGGCGTCGAGGACGACGACCGCTGCCGGGACCATGTACTCGGGCAGCTGCTCGGCAGCGAACGCCCGCAGCGCCGACGGCAGTTCCCCACCGTCCTGACCGGGAGCGGGAACGGCATAGGCGACGAGCCGCTTGTCCCCGGGACTGTCCTCGCGAACGATCACCGCCGCCCGGGCCACACCCCGGTGCGCGGCGACGACCGACTCCACCTCACCCAGCTCGATCCGGAAACCACGGATCTTCACCTGGTCGTCGGTACGCCCGATGAACTCCAGGTTCCCGTCCGCCTGCCACCGCACCAGGTCCCCGGTCCGGTACATCCGCTCACCCGGAGCGCCGAACGGACACGCGACGAACCGCTCCGCCGTCAGACCCGGCCGGTCGAGGTAACCACGCGCCAGACCGCTACCCGCAATGTAGAGCTCACCCGCCACACCCGGCACCACCGGCTGAAGCGAGGCGTCCAGGACATACACCCGCGTGTTGTCCATCGGCCGCCCGATCGGCGGCGCCACATCGATCGCATCCGGATCCGTCAACGCCGTCTGCGTCGCACACAGCGTGATCTCCGTCGGACCGTAACTGTTGATCACCGTCAGATCCGGACACACCTCCAGCACCCGCCGGATCGACGTCGCCGACACCACATCACCACCGGTGAGGACATGACGGGCACCCGCGAACGCCGCCGGCTCCACCTCCGCAATCGCACGGAACAGACCCGCAGTCATATGGAGATGAGTGAGCGCATAACGCTCCACCAACTCCCGCAACGTCGCCGCATCCAGATCAACCCCCGGCGCCACAACCACGATCTCACCACCCGACAACAGCGGCACCCAGAGCTCGTACGTCGAACCGTCGAACGCATGCGAAGCCTGGAACGGAATCCGCCGCGGCCCCTCGCTGTGCCAGGCACGGTCCCGCGCCAGGTCGGCAACACCCCGGTGGGTGGTGGCGATGCCCTTCGGCGTCCCCGTCGACCCCGACGTGTACATCACGTACGCGACATGCTCAGGAGTGACACTCACCGCCGGCACCGTCGACGGCAAATGGTCCACACGTGCTGGCAGTTGGAGGACACGCGCCGGATCGGCCGCCACACCCTCCAGGACCAGATCGTGGCCCGCGGTCGACGCATCGGTCAGCAGCAGACACGCGCCGGCCTCACCCAGGACCGCCCGCATCCGGGCCAACGGCGCCCGCGGATCAACCGGCACATACGCCGCACCCGCCTTCAACACCGCCAGCAACGCGACGATCAACTCCGCCGAACGCTCCATGAACACCGCCACCCGCGACTCCGCACCCACACCCCGCTCCACCAGCAGATGGGCAAGCCGGTTGGCACGGGTATCGAGCTCGGCATACGTGATCCGGCTGTCCCCGGAGACCAACGCGATGGCGTCCGGCGTCCGCTCCACCTGCGCACGGAACAGCTCCGGCAACGTCACCCCCGCCAACGCGCGGGCAGTGTCATTCCACTCGACGAGGACGCGTTCGCGTTCTTTGGCCGAGAGGATCTGGACCTGGCCGACGGGGTGGGAGGGGTGGGTGGTGACCGCGTCGAGGACCCGGACGAAGCGTTCGGCGATAGCCTCGGCAGTCTCGTGGTCGAACAGGTCGATCGCGTAGCCGAGTTGACCGCGCACCCCGTGCGGGCGGGCAGCGTCGTCGAAGGTCTCCTGCAGGGTCAGGGAGAGGTCGAACTTCTCCGGCGGTTGCGGGCCGGGGGCGACGGTGGTGTTGAGGCCGGGCAGGTCGAGATCAGGGTCGGTGTTGTTCTGGAGGGCGAGCATGACCTGGAAGAGGGGGTGGCGGGCCATGGAGCGTGCGGGGGCGAGTTCTTCGACGAGGCGCTCGAAGGGCACGTCCTGGTGGGCGTAGGCGTCCAGCGCCCGCTCGCGGACACGGTTCAGGACGTCGGCGAAGGTGGGGTTGCCGGAGACGTCGGTGCGCAGGACGAGGGTGTTGACGAAGAACCCGACGAGGTCGTCGAGGGCTTGGTCGGTGCGGCCGGCGACGGGGGTGCCGATGGGCAGGTCGTCTCCGGCGCCGAGGCGGGAGAGGAGGACGGCGAGTGCGGCCTGGAGGACCATGAAGACGGTGACGCCTTCGGTGCGGGCGATGTCGGCGATCCGGGCGTGCAGTTCGGCCGGGACGGCGAGGTCGATGCTGCCGCCCCGGTGGGTGGCCACCGCCGGACGCGTCCGGTCGAAGGGCAGGGCAAGCTCCTGGGGCGAGCCG
Source organism: Kitasatospora sp. NPDC056181 (assembly GCF_042266225.1). Taxonomy (NCBI): domain Bacteria; kingdom Bacillati; phylum Actinomycetota; class Actinomycetes; order Kitasatosporales; family Streptomycetaceae; genus Kitasatospora; species Kitasatospora sp. NPDC056181. Next base: position 7,757 of record NZ_JBHJUK010000195.1, on the reverse strand, counting down.
TCCAACACGGAACGCCAGTAGGCGAGTTGCCCGGACAGTGCGCTGTCGGCGTCCCCGGCGTCGCCGAGGAGGTCGCGCTGCCACAACGTGTAGTCGGCGTACTGCACCGGCAGGGGCTGCCAGGCCGGCGCCCCACCCGCGCACCGCGCGGCATACGCCGTCGACAGGTCGCGCGCGAGGGGGGCCATGGACCAGCCGTCGCCGGCGATGTGGTGGACGAGCAGGACGAGGAGGTGCTCGCGCTCGCCGGAGGGGAACAGGCATGCCCGGAAGGGCACTTGCTGCGAGAGGTCGAAGGCGTGGCCGGCGGCCTCGGCGACAGCGGCGTGCAGGTTGGCGGGGTCGGTGGGGGTGACGGTCAGGACGTCGCCGAGGTCACTGGTCTGGAGGATGTGCTGGTGCGGCTGTCCGTCGACGGTCGGGAACACGGTGCGGAGCACCTCGTGGCGTTCCAGCACGTCCCGCAGCGCGTCCTCAAGCGCGTTGTGCTCGAGGTCGCCCTGCAGGCGCAGGACGGCGGGGATGTTGTAGGTCGAGCTTGTGCCTTCGAGCTGGCCGAGGAACCAGAGGCGCTGTTGCGCGAACGAGAGCGGCAGTTGCTCGGGTCGGATGGTGGCTGCGGTGAGGGCGGGCCGGGAGGTGGCGGCGTCGGCCAGGGCGTGTGCGAGGGCGGCGACGGTCGGTGCCTCGAAGAGGGTGCGGATTCCGAGCTCGACGCCCAGTACCGTGCGGATCCGGGCGACGAGGCGGGTGGCGAGGAGGGAGTGTCCGCCGAGGTCGAAGAAGTTGTCGTCGACACCGACGTGTTCGACACCGAGGATGTCGGCGAAGACGGTACAGAGGAGCTCCTCCTCGACCGTGGAGGGGCCGCGGCCGGTGGAGACGGCCGTGTAGTCGGGGGCGGGGAGTGCGCGCCGGTCGAGCTTGGCGTTGACGGTCAGCGGCAGGGTGTCGAGGAGGACGACCGCTGCGGGGACCATGTACTCGGGCAGGTGCTCGGCGGTGAACGCCCGCAGTGCCGCGGGGAGTTCCTGCCCGTCGTGGCCGGGGGCGGGGATGACGTAGGCGACGATGCGCTTGTCGCCGGGGGTGTCCTCGCGGACGATGGCGGTGGCCTGGGCGACGGCGTGGTGGGCGGCGATGACCGTTTCGATCTCGCCGAGTTCGATGCGGAAGCCGCGGATCTTGACCTGGTCGTCGGCGCGTGCGAGGAACTCCAGGTTCCCGTCCTGCTGCCAGCGTACGAGGTCGCCGGTGCGGTACATCCGCTCGCCGGGTTCGCCGAAGGGGCAGGCGACGAAGCGTTCGGCGGTGAGGGCGGGGCGGTCGAGGTAGCCGCGGGCCAGGCCGGTGCCGGTGATGTAGAGCTCGCCGGCGACCCCGGGGGCGACGGGCTGGAGGGAGGCGTCGAGGACGTAGACGCGGGTGTTGTCCATCGGCCGGCCGATGGGGGGCGCGGCACCGATGGCGTCGGGGTCGGTCAGCGCGGTCTGGGTCGCGCAGAGGGTGATCTCGGTCGGGCCGTAGAGGTGGCGCACGGTGATGCCCGGACAGGACTCCATGACGCGGCGCACGGACGCCGCGGAGACCACGTCGCCGCCGGTCAGAACCTCCCGCACCCCGGCGAAGACCTCGGGCTCGACCTCGCCGACCGCGCGGAAGAGGCCGGCGGTCACGTGGACGTGGGTCAGCGCGTGGCGGGTGATCAGGTCCCGCAGGACGGCGGCGTCGATGTCGGTGTCGGGCGCGACGACCATCTGCCCGCCGGACAGCAGCGGCACCCAGATCTCGTAGGTCGAGGCGTCGAAGGCGTGCGGGGCGTGGAACAGCACCCGCTGCGGCTGCGGGGTGTGCCAGGCACGGTCCCGCGCCAGGTCGGCAACACCCCGGTGGGTGGTGGCGATGCCCTTCGGCGTCCCCGTCGACCCCGAGGTGTACATCACGTACGCGACATGCTCAGGAGTGACACTCACCGCCGGCACGGTCGACGGCAGATGGTCCACGCGTGCCGGCAGTTGGAGGACACGCGCCGGATCGGCCGCCACACCCTCCAGGACCAGATCGTGGCCCGCGGTCGAGGCGTCGGTCAGCAGCAGACACGCGCCGGCCTCACCCAGAACCGCCCGCATCCGGGCCAACGGCGCCCGCGGATCGACCGGCACATACGCCGCACCCGCCTTCAACACGGCCAGCAGCGCGACGATCAACTCCGCCGAACGTCCCATGAACACGGCCACGCGGGACTCCGGGCCGACGCCCTGCTCGGTGAGCAGGTGGGCGAGCCGGTTCGCCCGGGCGTCGAGCTCGGCATAGGTGAGCCGGGTGTCGCCGCAGACCAGCGCGACGGCGTCCGGGGTCCGCTCGGCCTGCGCGCTCAGCAGCTCCGGCAGCGTCGCCCCGGCCAACGCGCGGGTGGTGTCGTTCCACTCCACCAGGACGCGCTCACGCTCCCCGGCGGACAGGACCTGTACCCGGTCGACGGGGTCGGCCGGGCGGGCGGTGACCGCCTCCAGCACCCGCACGAACCGCTCCGCGATCGCCTCGACGGTGTCGTGGTCGAACAGGTCGGTGGCGTAGCCGAGTTGGCCGCTGATGCCCTGGGGGTGGGTGCGGTCGTCGAAGGCCTCGTGGAGAGTGAGGGCGAGGTCGAACTTGGCCGGGGGCTGCGGGCCGGGCAGCACGCTCGCCCGCAGGCCCGGGAGTTCGAGGACCGGGTCGGTGTTGTTCTGCAGGGCCAGCAACACCTGGAAGAGGGGGTGGCGAGCCATGGAGCGGGCGGGGGCGAGCTCCTCGACGAGGCGCTCGAAGGGCACGTCCTGGTGGGCGAAGGCGTCCAGTGCCCGCTCGCGCACGCGCCGCAGGACCTCGCCGAACGACGGGCTCCCCGACACGTCCGTCCGCAGGACCAGCGTGTTGACGAAGAACCCGACGAGGTCGTCGAGGGCTTGGTCGGTGCGGCCGGCGACGGGGGTGCCGATGGGGAGGTCGTCTCCGGCGCCGAGGCGGGAGAGGAGGACGGCGAGTGCGGCCTGGAGGACCATGAAGACGGTGACGCCCTCGGTGCGGGCGATGTCGGCGATCCGGGTGTGCAGTTCGGCCGGGATGGCAAAGTCGATGCTGCCGCCCCGGTGGGTGGCCACCGCCGGACGCGTCCGGTCGAACGGCAGGGCCAGCTCCTGGGGCGAGCCGTCCAACACGGAACGCCAGTAGGCGAGTTGCCCGGACAGTGCGCTGTCGGCGTCCCCGGCGTCGCCGAGGAGGTCGCGCTGCCACAACGTGTAGTCGGCGTACTGCACCGGCAGGGGCTGCCAGGCCGGCGCCCCACCCGCGCACCGCGCGGCATACGCCGTCGACAGGTCGCGCGCGAGGGGGGCCATGGACCAGCCGTCGCCGGCGATGTGGTGGACGAGCAGGACGAGGAGGTGCTCGCGCTCGCCGGATGGGAACAGCCATGCCCGGAACGGCACTTGCTGCGACAGGTCGAAGGCGTACCCGGCGGCCTCGGCGACTGCGGCCTGAAGGGTGGCAGGGTCGGTGGGGTCGGTGGGGGTGACGGTCAGGACGTCGTCGAGGTCACTGGTCTGGAGGATGTGCTGGTGCGGCTGCCCGTCGACGGTCGGGAACACGGTGCGGAGCACCTCGTGGCGCTCCAGCACGTCCCGCAGCGCGGCCTCGAACGCGCTCTGGTCGAGGTCGCCCTCCAGACGCAGGACCGCCGAGATGTTGTAGGTCGAGCTTGCGCCTTCGAGCTGGCCGAGGAACCAGAGGCGCTGCTGTGCGAACGAGAGCGGTAGCTGCTCGGGCCGCGTGACTGCGGTGAGGACTGGCCGGGAGGTGCCGGCGTCGGCCAGGGCGTGTGCGAGGGCGGCGACGGTCGGTGCCTCGAAGAGGGTGCGGATGCCGAGCTCGACGCCCAGTACCGTGCGGATCCGGGCGACGAGGCGGGTGGCGAGGAGGGAGTGCCCGCCGAGGTCGAAGAAGCTGTCGTCGACGCCGATCTGCTCCAGGCCCAGTACGTCGGCGAAGGCCGCGCAGAGCAGCTCTTCTTCGAGGGTGGAGGGGCCGCAGCCGACGGAGACGACGCCGAACTCCGGCACCGGCAACGCGCGCCGGTCGAGCTTGCCGTTGACGGTCAGCGGCAGGGTGTCGAGGACGACGACCGCTGCAGGGACCATGTACTCGGGCAGGTGCTCGGCGCTGAACGCCCTTAGTGTCGCGGGCAGTTCCTGCCCGTCGTGGCCGGGTGCGGGGATGACGTAGGCGACGATGCGCTTGTCGCCGGGGGTGTCCTCGCGGACGATGGCGGTGGCGTGCGCCACGGCGTGGTGGCCGGTGATCACCGCCTCGATCTCGCCGAGTTCGATGCGGAAGCCGCGGATCTTGACCTGGTCGTCCGCGCGCCTGAGGAACTCCAGGTTGCCGTCCGCCCGCCAGCGCACGAGGTCGCCGGTGCGGTACATCCGCTCGCCGGGTTCGCCGAACGGGCAGGCGACGAACCGCTCCGCCGTCAGACCGGGTCGGTTGAGGTAGCCGCGGGCGAGCTGGACGCCGGCGAGGTAGAGCTCACCGGCCACACCCGGCGCCACCGGCTGCAGGGAGGCGTCCAGGACGTAGACACGGGTGTTCCAGATGGGCCGCCCCATGGGCACGGCGGGGCCGGACTGGGCGGTGTACTGCCACGAGGTCACCTCCACCGCGGCCTCGGTGGGGCCGTAGAGGTTGTGCAGCGGGACGCCCAGCAGAGCGTCGAACTGCTCGCACAGCTGTGTCGGGAGGGCTTCCCCGCTGCAGAACACGGTCGTCAGGCCGGTGCAGGTCGCGGCGGCGGGTTCCTGGAGGAACGCCTGGAGCATGGAGGGGATGAAGTGCGTGACGGTGACGCCTTCGGTGTTGATCAGCTCGGCGAGGTAGGCGGGGTCGCGGTGCCCGTCCGGCTTGGCGACGACGAGGGTGGCGCCGCAGGTCAGCGGCCAGAAGAACTCCCAGACCGAGACGTCGAAGCCGTACGGCGTCTTCTGGAGCACCCGGTCCGAGGCGTCGAGCGCGTACTCGGCCTGCCGCCACACGAGCTTGTTGACGATGCTGCGGTGCGCGACCGCCACGCCCTTGGGGGTCCCGGTGGAGCCGGAGGTGTAGATGACGTAGGCCGGGTGGCCGGGCAGCAGGCCGGATTGCGGGGCGTGCCCGGGCCGGTCCGCCAGCAGCGCCTGCGTGCCGGGGTCGTCCAGGACGAGGCGGGGGAGGCCCTGCGTCCCGGGGAGGAGAGGGCCGGTGGGGGCGTGGGTGAGTACGCACTGCGGTCCGGCGTCTCGGAGCATCTGCGCGATGCGCTCGGCGGGGTACTGCGGGTCGACGGGGACGAAGGCGGCGCCGGCCTTGAGGATGCCGAGCAGGGCGACGACCAGTTCGGTCGAGCGCTGCATGAACACGGCCACGCGCGACTCCGGGCCGACGCCCTGCTCGGTGAGCAGGTGGGCGAGCTGGTTGGCCCGGGCGTCGAGCTCGGCGTAGGTCAAACGGGTGCCCTCGAAGACCAGGGCGACGGCGTCCGGCGTCCGCTCGGCCTGCGCACGGAACAGCTCCGGCAGCGTCGCCCCGGCGATCGGGCGGGCGGTGTCGTTCCACTCCACGAGGACGCGCTCGCGCTCCCCGGCGGCGAGGACGGGGATCTGGCTCAGGGGCTGGAGGGGGTGGTGTTCGAGGGCGTCGACCACGGCCTCGGCGGCGGCGTGGACCATCGCGCAGACCGCGTCCGCGTCGATCGGCGCGGATGCCTGGCAGGTGATCGAGAACCCCGTGTCGTCGGCGTCGACGGACGCGAGCAGGGGGTAGTTCGTGCGCTCCTCGGCGTGGACGACGTCGACGCCCTCGATCCCGCTGGCGGTCTGCGTCGTGGTCCCGGCGTGCCGGTAGTTGAAGACGGAGGTGAACAGCGGGGTGCGCGGGCCGATCCCGCTGGCGCGCTGGGCCAGCGCGAGGGAGGCGTGCTCGTGGGCCAGCAGCCCGGCGAGCTGCTCCTGCATCCCGCGGACCGCGTCGGTCACGCTCACGGCCGCCGTACGGGCCCGGGCCGGCAGGGTGTTGATGAACAGGCCCAGACTCCGGTCCGCCCCCGCACCGCCGTTCATCCGGCCGAACAGCACCGTGCCGAAGACCACGTCGTCCTGCCCGGACGCGGCGGCCACCACCCGCGCCCACACCACGTGGAACAACGTCGCCGGACTCACACCGAGCCGCCGGGCCTGCTCACGCAGCCTCGCCGCGAGCACCCCGTCCACGGGCAACCGCGCCTCACGGGCATCGGCACCGTCCCCCAGGACGTCCAGCACACCGAACGGCGCCGTGGGCTCCGTGACATCACCCAACAACTGGGCGAAGTACCGCTCGTGCTCCTCCTCGGGCGCCCGCAACCGCGCCTGCGCAACGAACTCCCTGAACGGCACCGGCGCCGGCAGACCCTCCCCACGACCCGCCAGGAACGCCGCGACCTCTCCCGAAACGATTCCGAGGGTTTCGTGGTCCAGAACGAGGTGGTGGGTCTGGAGTGCGAGGAGCCAGCGCCGGTTGGCGCGGTCCTCCGCGAGGTGGGCACGCATCAGGGGGGCGCAGCCGATGGCCATGGACCGGCCGCACGCGCGCAACAGCTGCTCCACCGCGTCATCGGCACCGTCGGCGAGGTCGAGAACGAGGCGATCCACCGGCAGTTCGGCCCGGCGGGCGACGACCTGGACCGGCTCCCGCAGCCCCTCCCAGACGATCGCCGTCCGCAGCACGTCATGCCGGTCCACGACGCTCTGCAACGCCCCGACGAACGCCTCGGCCCGCTGCACCGACCCGAAACCCAGCACCGTCGTCGAAGCGTAGGCGTCCTGGTCCCCGGGCTCACGCATCAGATAGTGGAAGAAGATGCCTTCCTGAAGGGGCGCGAGCGGGTAGACGTCCGCCACGTTGGCCACCCCGCCCGGAACCACCGCGGCGATCTGCGCGAGCTCGTCCTCACTCAGCCCGGCCAGGGGCAGCATCTCCGGCGTGAGGCGCGTGGCACCCGCCGGGATGCTCGTCGCCGGCACCTCCACCTCACCCCGGTGCGCGGCCTGCTCGGCCAACTTCGCCACCGTCGGCGACAGGAAGAGCGTCTTCACGTCGATCGGCACACCACGGGACCGCAGCCGCTCCACCAGCGTCACCGCCAGAAGCGAATGCCCGCCCAGCTCGAAGAAGTTGTCGTCGACACCGACCTGCTCCAGACCCAGCACATCGGCGAAGACCGCACAGAGGACCTCCTCCTCCACCGTCGACGGGCCACGGCCGGTGGAGGAGGCCGTGTAGTCGGGGGCGGGGAGTGCGCGCCGGTCGAGCTTGCCGTTGACGGTCAGCGGGAGGGCGTCGAGGACGACGACCGCTGTGGGGACCATGTACTCGGGCAGGTGCTCGGCGGCGAACGCCCTGAGCACCGGGGGCAGTTCGGTGTTGTTCTCCTGGCCGGGTGCGGGGATGGCGTAGGCGACGATGCGCCTGTCGCCGGGGGTGTCCTCGCGGACGATCGCGGTGGCGTGGGCGACGGCGTGGTGGCGGGTGATGACCGCTTCGATCTCGCCGAGTTCGATGCGGAAGCCGCGGATCTTGACCTGGTCGTCGGTGCGTCCGAGGAACTCCAGGTTCCCGTCCTGCTGCCAGCGTACGAGGTCGCCGGTGCGGTACATCCGCTCGCCGGGGGCGCCGAAGGGGCAGGCGACGAAGCGCTCGGCGGTGAGGGC
>NZ_JBHJUK010000194.1:0-12947 GCF_042266225.1 Kitasatospora sp. NPDC056181 | reverse complement strand
ACGGCCGCACTGCTGCCACCTGAGCCCCAAGCATCACCGAATGTGGGTAGCCTGGGCACCCAGGAAACCGGCAGTAATTGACTCACTTACGGGTAAAACGCCCAGTAACTGGGCGTTTCGCCCCGTTGCTTCATCCTGTGATTGCCTGATTGGTCATGTTTCACGTTCCGCGTCATGTTGGTGTGGATTCGCTGGTCGGGCGACGGGTCATGAGGTTGATCACCGCGAGGTGGATCACGGCTTCGGACCGGGGCGAGGCGGTCAATTCCGTCCGCCGGGCTTTCGGTCGGTGCCGGTCGGCTGCTTCGGGAGCACGATGACGGCGCGGCCCGCGTGTAGGTCGACGGTCGAGCGGGGCGGTGCGGCGTCGCCCTCCTCATCGCGGCGCATTGCCTCGGCGGAGCGTTCCTCCAGCTCAGCGGTTTTGCCGGTGTTCACTGAGCCGGTGAAGACGTCCAAGGCCACGGTGGACACCGAAGGCGCGCCGCCGACCCGGCTCGGCCGTCGCCGGAGCCGAGCCGGGACCAGCCTCGAACCGGCCAGTTGCCGAAACGCCGTCGAGGTGAGCGCGAACAGCGCCACCGCGAGCGCCAGGCCGGGCAAGGAGAGAGCGAACGCAATGACCATCGACCCGTGACCCCCATTGCACGACGCTCCCTGCATCGTGTTCCGACCGACAAACGGCCCGCACCTGAACGGTAGTTCCCCGAACGGGCGACGCGCAGGCCGACAACCCCGGGTCGGCGGGCCGACATGCCCAGGGTGCCGCCGCCGTCCGTGAGCTCCTGACCGAGCACACCCCCGGAGCCAGCCGTCCGCCCCCGGAAACGTCAATACGCACAGGCGCGGCACTCAAGGCCGCCGCAGCGCGAGCGCCGGAGGCCTGTGGCACGCCGGCCCCGGTTCTCCAGGCTGAGACATGACTCACTGAAATCGTGTTCCAGTCCGGCTTCTTGGAATGAGACACGCCGCAGTGCGTCCAGCCTGAGTCGAGCTGCGGGTCTTGCACTCGGCGATCTCGGTCGACTTCGACGAGTCCCGCCGCCTGCTGTGGAGGCGCGGCATCAAGCCGGTGATCGTCCGACGCGGCGTTGCCCGTGGTTCCGGGCCGGGCAGGGTCCGGTGGGTGGCAGAGCGCGCGTTCGCCCGGCTGCACCGGTTCAAGCGACTCCGCACCCGCTGTGAAAGACGCGCCGACCTCCACCAGGCCTGCTCGAACTCGCCTGCAGCATCATCTGCTTTCGACGGCTCCGAGCGGCATTCCGAAACGATCAGTAAGCCTTGATCGATGCCGCCGACCTGGCGGCCTGCTCGATCTTCGCGCAGTAGGCTGCACGGGCTTCCTCGTCGATCTGCTTCTCGTGTTCGGCGCGCAACCCGGTCCGGCCGTCGACGCTCTCGCGCAGGATGTCGGCGTGCCCGGCATGCCGGATGGACTCGCCGAGGACATGGACCAGGACGGCGAACAGGTTCGTGTCGGCATGAGGCTCCGGCCACCACGGCACGTGGCCGGGGGCGTCGAGGGGGAGCTCGTTGATCGTCGCGTCCGAGTGCTCCCACGTGCGCCGGTAGAACCCGATGATCTGATCGCGGGTCTCGCCCTCGGTCGCCCACAGATCGCTGCCGTTGGAGTCCTGCCACCGGGGCAGCGGTTCCGGGGACGGGCGGTCGAAGACCTCGCCGAAGTACCTGGCCTCGACGCTGGCCACGTGTTTGACCAGGCCGAGGAGGTTGGTCCCGGTCGCCGTCAAAGGTCGGCGGGCGTCGTATTCGGACAAGCCGTCGAGTTTCCAGAGCAGCGCCTTGCGGTCCCGCCGCAGTCTCCCGTGCAGGTTGTCCTTCGCGAATTCGTCGATCATGCGGCATGAGCCTGCCATGGGCTGCTCGGGGTCTCAAGATCCCGTACGTGGTCCGCAACGACTGGCAGAGCCGAGGCCAGGCCATGGCCGCCGCCCAGGCCTGCTGCAGGAGGCTCGCGAAACCTGCCACGTGAGCTCGAGCCGCAGCTCGGACCAGGAGAGACGGCCGACGTTCGGCTGGCCCCCCTGCAGCCCGAGCAGTGGCGGCATCTGAAGCCCGGTGACGTGATCACCATGTACGAGGCCCACCCCGCCGGCCTCGCCGAAATCATCGAGGTCCTGCCGCCTCGCGTCTGAGGCCACCGGGCCGCCGGGCGCGAGGAGGCAGAGGCATACGGCCGCCAGGCCGCTCATTCGTTCGGCAGTGGTTCCAGCCAGGGGGAGGTCTGTTCGGGCCAGCTCTGCGGGATCGCGGCTCCCGGGCGGCGGGGCGTTGCCTACCGTTGACGGGTCGGTAAGCACCCGTCCCGTCGTCTGCCCGCATCGCGGGAGCACCGAGGTAGGGAGTCCGCACTGTGCCGTCCTTGCTGAAGTACGAGATCATCACTGATCCGACGTGGCTCCAGGCGTCGCTCCCCGGCGAACCGTCCCGGGCAACGGTGTACATCATCGTCTCCAACTCCCACCAGTCCGCCGTGGAGTGGGACTACATCGACGTCGAGCTGCCGTTCCTCTCCTTCTCCTCGCCCCTGACGGACGATCCAGCCGCGGTGACCACGAGTATCGAGAGGACGAAGCAGCGGCCCATCGATGACCAGCTGGAATTCGGCTGGGACAACGGCCGGCTCCTTTTCCGGGCCCAGTTCGACCAGGCACAGCCTCACGCAGCGAGGTACCCGTTCCTGAAGAGCGGAGAGGCCCTGGTCCTGAAGCTGGAGAACATCCCGGTCGCCGGGGAAGCGGGGCTGTCCCTCCTGGAGATCCACGAGAAGGCCGGCGGCGGCGATCGGAACGAGCCCATGCGGCTGCAGCCCTTCACCACCACCCTCGGACTGGTCAAGCAGACGCCGAATGTGCCGCGCAACTTCCGCGCGGAGAAGTCCCTGCTGGACGGGGACCGGAACGAGCCACTCGTCCTGAAGTGGGACGGGCCCAACACCCTGGACTACCGGATCCTCGACGCGACGGGTGCCGAGGTGCGCCACGAGCCGGCTGCGCAGGGAGGTGCGGCCGCTCACCAGGAGTACTCCTGGTCCACCACCGCTCCGAAACGCGGCGCCACCTACACCCTGGTCGCCAAGTCACCCGACGGCGGTGATCAGCGGGGGTACTTCCTCACCACCACCGTCCACGCGCTCGTCCCCGAGTTCGGCGACGGGACGCGCTCGCCGTGGATCGAAGGAACGCAGTACAAGGGCCGCGCCGTCTTCACCCCGGACGGCCTGGCCGTCCGGGACGCGAAGCACGACCTGGGGAGAGTGACGGCGGACAAGGCCGACGTGGACAGGGTGATCACCAGGCTGGTCCAGGGGCGGAGCAACGACGACGGCTGGATCACCTTCCCGGACAGGGGCGTCAACGTCTACCACGGCCCGACCAACGTCCCCGGCGTCGTCACGGCCGCCCGGGCCGACGTCGACGGCGTCAACACCAAGTGGGCGGGCAGCCGCGACGCGGGCGCCGGCTGGATCGAGTTCACCTCCTTGGGGGCCGGCCTCCACAAGGACGGCACCCAGGAGCTGGGAACCCTCACGGCCGACAGGGCCGACGTGAACGGCGTCGACACGAAGTGGGTCGGTGATCGTGACGGCGGTGGCGGTTGGCTGGAGTTCCCCCGGTCCGGGATCGACGTCCGCAAGGACGGCGGTCAGGAGTGGGGCACCGTCGCCGCCGACAGGGCCGACCTCAACGGCATCAACACCAAGTGGGTCCAAGGCCGCGCCACCACCGACGGCTGGATCGAGTTCCCCGCCTCCGGCGTGCGCGTCCTGCGCGACGGCGGCCACGACCTGGGCACCGTCACGGCCGACAAGGCCGACCTGAACGAACTGCACACCGGCGAAGCACGGGTCTCCGGTGAAGCGCGGGTGACGGGTCACCTCACCGTCGGCGGCGGGATGAAGCTCAGCCACGACGGTGAGCGGATGTTCTTCACGATGCCGGACCGGATCATGTTCCAGGGGATCAACGAGTTCAAGAAGTGGGTGACCTTCGGGGACGGCATCTCGGTCAGCTTCGGCCGGAGCAACGTCTCGATGACCCGCGCCAACGGGATGATCGTCGGGGGAAGCGACCTCCAGATCCAGAACGGGAAGCTCTCCATCTCCACCGGTAACCCACCGCACGTCCGGGAGCTCTAGCCAGGCGTCCGCGGCCTCCTGATGCGGGTCGTTCCCCGCGATGCGGGGTGACACCGCGGCGGTCCGTCACCGACGGGCCGCCGCGGTCAGCGGGCCCGGGCGGTGGCCGCGCCGGTCGTCGTCGGTGTCGCTGCCGGCTGCGTGGCCGTCGGCGGCGTGGTCGTCAGCGGCGTCGTGGGGACCGGCTTGTCGAACATCGCGCAGAGCACGGCGGTCTGGAGTTCCTGGCTCGCCTCGACGAGCTTCGGGTCGGCCTCGAACTCGAACAGCAGCTCCGTCGAGAAGAGGATGGTGGCGGTGCGGCTGCCGGCCCGGTCGGTGTAGTTGCTGCTGGAGTAGCCGGTGATCCCCCCGTCGTGCGCCCAGACGGTGCCGCAAGGGGTGGCCGCCGTCACGACGCCCAGCCCGGAGCCGGCCCCCGGGTTCTCCGGGTCGACCGGGACGGTGGTGAGCATCTGTTGCAACTGCGCGGCGGGCAGCAGCCTGCCGGACATCAGGGCGGCGTAGAAGCGCGACCAGTCCTGCGGGGTGGACACCACCGCCCCGGCGGCGCCGCCCCAGCTGGGGTCGTTACCGGAGACGTCCACGTGACCGTCGCGCCGTGGCCCGGCGACCTCCCTGAACGCGTCCGGCACACCCGGCGGCATGTGGGCGGGGTCCGGTTCGTAGCCGCGGGCGTGCCTGCCCCGCCAGGTGGAGTCCGTGGCCAGGTAGGTGTGGTCCAGCTTCAGCGGCCGGGCGATCCGGTCCCGGACCAGGTCGGCGAGAGCGGCCCCGGTGACCCGCTCCAGGACGGCACCGACCGCGGCGTAATCGGTATTGCTGTACGACCACTTCCTTCCCGGGGCGAACAGCGGCTCGTGCCTCGCGCCCACGGCGAGCAGCTCCGTGGAGGTCCACCGGTGCGGGTCCCTGCCGAGGATCGAGTCCAGCAGCGCGCCGTCCTGGGTGTAGTCGAACAGTCCGCTGGTGTGGTTCAGCAGCATCCGCAGCGTCATCGCCGCGCCGTTCGGGACCGCGCCAGGCAGCCACTTCTCCACCGGGTCGTCCAGGGAGAGCCTCCCCTCGGCAACCAGCTGGAGTACCAGAACGGCCATCATGGTCTTGGTGTTGGAACCCATCCGGAACTCGTCACCCGCCTTCAGCCGGTGGTCCCGGACCGACCAGGGGGCCTGCTCGGCGATCTCGACGGGCCGGTCGCGGCCGTCGTCGACCCGCACGACCACACCCGGCGCCCCGGCGTCCACGAGTCGTTGCGCCAACTGCCGCAGCCGGGCCCGCTGCGCCTGAGCCCAGTCCTGAGCCCAGTCCTGAGCCCCGTCCTGGGTTCCAGCCGGATCCCCGCCCTGATCCCCGCGCTGATCCCCGTCCTGCGCCGCGGACGCCGACCCGTCCGGTCCGGCGGCGGACGCGGACCGCGAGGCCGCTGACGCCGGGAGGGCGGCCGGGAACGCGACGGACGGGGCCAGCCCCACGGCCAGGGCCGACACCGTCACCAGGGCCGGCGCCACCCGGAGGCGGCGCGACCACGCCGAGCGGCCCGACGGTGAAGTACGTGGAAACACTGATCCGTTCCTCCGGGTTGGGCGACCTGGACGACCTCGGCCTCGGGCCCGCCACTGGCGACCCGCCGCACACTGCATGCTGTCAGGTCCCCCGGTGCCGTGGCGGCCGTTTTCCCAACCGGCCGTCCACAACTGGCAATCCGCAAGCGGATGTTCGCGACAAGCCGCCCACAACCGGCCGTCCTTCACCGGTCGTTGCCGATCAACCGCCGGAAAGCGGCTGCCCGCAACCAACCACCCGCGCCGGCACGCGGCCATCGGCCACCAGGTGCCTTCAAGCGGCCGTTGCCGACCCGCCGCCCCGGCCGGCCCGTGCCCGGTGCCGCCCCACCGCGAGCACCGGAGTTCAGGGTGACCCGGGCGCCGCCCTCCGGGCTCTTGCCCGCCCCAGCGACCACGAAGTCGCACACACCACCAGAGCCGTCCCCAACGCGTACGCCGGCAGCCAGCGCGTCGTCGTCGATGCCAGGCAGTCGTCGACGGCCTGGCGGCTCTGCTCCTGCTGCGCGTGGGCCAGGGCGTCACCAGCCTGGCCCGCCAGGCTCCCCAGGGCGGCCTGGGTCTGCAGGCTCTGGTACCGGCCCGACTCCACGCACCCGTGACGGGTCTCCGGCATGGGGAACAGCCAGTCCCAGCGCTGGAGTGCGGGGGCCAGCGCCAGCGCGACACAGAGGCCGACGACCAGCGCATACGCGGCCAGACGCCACCCGAAGGCGGTCCGCCGGCCCGGCGCCCACACCGGTAGCCGGCCGAAGGACAGGACCGCCGCGAGCAGCGTCACCCCCAGGTAGGTGGAGAACCACTGCCAGGAGCCCTGTGCGAGCGAGAACGCCAGCACCACGCCGAGCGCGGTGCCCAGCACCCCGGCATCTCCCGCCGACGGATCCCCGCCCGCGACCTCACCCGCGGTCCCGCCCGCGGTCCCGCCCGCGGCCACGGGACCCCGGACGCCTCGACCGCCGCGCCCACTCACAAGCTCTCTCCTGCCTGCCTCCGGAGCACCAGCCTCCCGCCCCCGCCCGCCGCCGTCCTCCGACACCACACCGGTGCGCCCCCGACCCCACCCGACCGGCCCAGCCCCGGTCACCCCGGCTCCACCGGGTACGCGGCTCCACGGTCAAGCGGCTCCACCACCGGGTACCCGGCTCCACCGGGTACACCGCCGGGTATGCGTCGGCCGGTCACGGGCGCAGCGACTCCGCGGCCTTGGCCCAGTTGTCGTGCAGGCGGTCGAGGTAGGAGCGGGCCGCCGCACCGGGGGGCACGTTCCGGGCGAAGGCCAGCATGTTCCCCGCACCGGTGTTGTAGCCCAGGGCCATCAACTCGTCCTTGGTGTACGGCCCGGACCAGTGTGCGGGCAGTTGGGCGGCCAGGTCGTGCAGGTGCCAGGCCGCGGCCTCGACCGCGAGGTCCGGGTCGCCGGGGAGGTCCTCCCAGGCCCGGCCGGCGAAGTCGCGCCCCTGCCGGGCCTCCTCGAAGGCCGCGCGGTGCATGTTGGCGATGCCGAACGCGGCGTCCGGCTTGAGGCGTTGCCAGGCGCGTTCCACCTCAGGCCCGTGCGGCTTGTACGACTCGATGTAGAGGATGGCCATCAGGAGCTGCGGGTCGACGCCGGCGCGGGCCGCGTGCGTACGGACGGGCGCCGCGAACCGGCCCGGCGCGTAGTCGGAGTCGGCGGCCTTCGACGAGGAGGACGCGGTGCCCGGCCCGGCCGTGCCGGAGGCCGCCCCGGCCGTCGGTGTGGCGGACCGGCCCGGCGAGGCGGTGGTCGTCGGCCGGGCGGTGCCCGCCGGCTCGCCGCTGTGCCCGCCGGCACCGCCCCGCACCAGGAACCAGAGGCCGAGGACGACCACCGCGATGGCGGGCCAACGCCGCTTGCGAGCTTCCTCGGCCATGCTGTCCCACCTTCTGTGCCGGTTCGTCGGACCGTACGGAGAGCCCGGTGGAGGACCGGGCTCCCGGGCCCTCCCCCCGGCCCTCCCATCATGGACGACCGGCCCCGCCGCGCCGGGGTGATCCGGCCGGAAGAGACCGGGCACCGAAGCCTTCCCCGGTCCGCGCCGCTCCGCCGTCGGTCCGCCGAGCCGCCGGTCCGTCGGTCCGCCGAGCCGCTGGCCCATCGGCCCGCCGGACCGGTCAGGAACCGCTCAGGAACCGGTCAGGAACAGAGAAGCGCAGGTCATTGCGGCGCACTGGCGTGACCACCACGGACGCGCCCGAAACTGGTTAGATCGAGCCTGGCAACCCCTCCGGAGACCGTGAAGGCGGACCGGCCGGACAGTGCAACGGCGCCGCGCAACAGATGGAGAGACGATGAGCATGGCCACGAGGACGGACCCGCAGTCGTCCGGGCCGCACCCCGCCGACGGCCACGACCTGATCCGCGTGCACGGCGCACGCGTGAACAACCTCAAGGACGTCAGCATCGAGATCCCGAAGCGCCGGCTGACGGTGTTCACCGGTGTCTCCGGCTCGGGTAAGAGCTCGCTGGTGTTCAACACGATCGCCGCCGAGTCGCAGCGGCTGATCAACGAGACCTACAGCGCCTTCGTACAGGGTTTCATGCCGACGCTGGCCCGTCCCGAGGTCGACGTGCTCGACGGGCTGACCACGGCGATCATCGTCGACCAGCAGCGGATGGGCGCGGACCCCCGCTCCACGGTCGGCACCGCCACCGACGCGAACGCGATGCTGCGCATCCTCTTCAGCCGGCTCGGCAAGCCGCACATCGGCTCGCCCAAGGCGTTCTCCTTCAACATCGCCTCGGTCAGCGGAGCGGGCGCGGTCACCCTGGAGCGCGGCGGGCAGACCGTGAAGGAGCGGCGCAGCTTCAGCATCACCGGCGGCATGTGCCCGCGCTGCGAAGGCCGGGGCGCCGTCTCCGACATCGACCTCACCCAGCTCTACGACGACTCCAAGTCGCTCGCCGAGGGTGCGTTGACCATCCCTGGCTACACGACGGGCGGCTGGAACTACCGGCTCTACAGCGAGTCGGGCTTCGTCGACCCGGACAAGCCGATCCGCAAGTACACCAAGAAGGAGCTGCGCGACTTCCTCCACCACGAGCCGGTCAGGATGAAGATCGCCGGCATCAACATGACCTACGAGGGGTTGGTCCTGCGGATCCAGAAGTCGATGCTCTCCAAGGACCGGGAGGGCATGCAGCCGCACATCCGGGCCTTCGTGGACCGGGCGGTCACCTTCACCGTCTGCCCCGAGTGCGACGGCACGCGGCTCAGCGAGGGGGCCCGGTCGTCGAAGATCAGGCGGATCAGCATCGCGGACGCCTGCGCGATGCAGATCAGCGACCTGGCCGAGTGGGTCCGCGGCCTCGACGAGCCGTCGGTGGCACCGCTGCTCACCGCCCTTCAGCAGACCCTGGACTCCTTCGTGGAGATCGGCCTCGGCTACCTCTCGCTCGACCGGTCGGCCGGCACGCTGTCGGGCGGCGAGGCGCAGCGCGTCAAGATGATCCGTCACCTCGGCTCCTCGCTCACCGACGTCACCTACGTCTTCGACGAGCCCACCATCGGCCTGCACCCCCACGACATCCAGCGGATGAACGCCCTGCTGCTGCGGCTGCGGGACAAGGGCAACACGGTGCTCGTCGTGGAGCACAAGCCGGAGACGATCGCGATCGCCGACCACGTCGTCGACCTCGGCCCCGGCGCGGGTACGGGGGGCGGAACCGTGTGCTTCGAGGGCAGCGTCGACGGCCTGCGGGCGGGCGGCACCATCACCGGCCGCCACTTCGACGACCGCGCCGCCGTCAAGGAGACGGTGCGCAAGCCCACCGGGACGCTGGAGATCCGCGGAGCGACGGCGAACAACCTGCGTGACGTCGACGTCGACGTCCCGCTCGGGGTGCTGGTCGTGGTGACCGGCGTGGCGGGGTCGGGCAAGAGCTCGCTCGTGCACGGTTCGCTGGTGAACGCTCCGGGGCCGGCCGGTGCGGGCGTGGTGGTGGTCGACCAGGGCGCGATCCGCGGCTCGCGGCGCAGCAACCCGGCGACGTACTCCGGTCTGCTGGACCCGATCCGCAAGGCGTTCGCGAAGGCGAACGGCGTGAAGCCGGCCCTGTTCAGCGCCAACTCCGAAGGCGCCTGCCCGAACTGCAACGGCGCCGGGGTCGTCTACACCGACCTGGCGATGATGGCCGGCGTGGCCAGCGTCTGCGAGGAGTGCGAGGGGAAGCGGTTCGAGGCCTCGGTGCTGGAGTACCGCCTCGGCGGCCGCGACATCAGCGAGGTGCTCGCGATGTCGGTGGCCGAGGCCGAGGAGTTCTTCGGGGCCGGCGAGGCGCGCACCCCGGCCGCGCACACCGTGCTCAAGCGGCTCGCCGATGTCGGGCTCGGCTACCTGAGCCTCGGTCAGCCGCTCACCACGCTGTCCGGCGGCGAGCGGCAGCGGCTGAAGCTGGCGACCCACATGGCGGAGAAGGGCGGCGTCTACGTCCTCGACGAGCCGACCACCGGCCTTCACCTGGCCGACGTCGAGCAGTTGCTCGGCCTGCTCGACCGGCTGGTCGACTCCGGCAAGTCGGTCATCGTCATCGAGCACCATCAGGCGGTCATGGCGCACGCGGACTGGATCATCGACCTCGGCCCGGGCGCCGGCCACGACGGCGGGCGGATCGTCTTCGAGGGCACTCCCGCCGATCTCGTCGCCGACCGCTCCACCCTCACCGGCGAGCACCTCGCGGCCTACGTCGGCGCCTGACCGCAGCCTCGCCGCCTGACCGGAGCCGCGGCGCCGGGCCGCAGCCGCGGCGCCGGGCCGGGCCCACCCGGGCCCGGCCCGGGTGGGCGGCCGCGGTGATGCGGACCGCCGGCCCGGTGGCCCGGGGCGGGTCGAACCGGGGCACGCCGCGTCGGGATCTGCCGCTAGGGTGCTGTCGTGATCAGCTCGGGGCAGCGTCCGCTGCTGTTTCTGGATGTCGACGGACCGCTCATCCCGTTCGGCGCGGAGCCGTGGCACTATCCGACCTATCCCGCTGCTCCCGGACCCCGGGGCGCCGGAACGCCGGGCGCCGACGCGAACCCGCTCCTGGCGAGGATCAACCCCGCGCACGGGCCGCGGCTGGCGGCGCTCCCGTGCGAGGTGGTCTGGGCCACGACGTGGATGGACGACGCGAACGACTGCATAGCCCCGCGCATCGGTCTGCCGCGGCTGGCGGTGGTGGCCTGGCCGGAGACGTCCGCCACCGACGACCAGGACGAGCGGGACGGCCTCCACTGGAAGACCCGCGCCCTCGTCGACTGGGCGGCAGGCCGCCCGTTCGCCTGGGTCGACGACGAGATCCGCGACACCGACCGGTCCTGGGTCGCCGCCCACCACCGGGGAGCCGCCCTGCTCCACCGGGTCGATCCCCGCCGTGGTCTGACCGACGGTGACTACGCCGCCCTCGACGCATGGCTGCGACAGCCGTCCTGACACCGGCCCGACATCGGCCTGACACTGGTCCGGCCGGCCCTGCCGCCACGCGCGCGGCCGGTACCGGGCAGTTGTGTGACCGAGAACGGGTCTCCGGCCTTTCCCCTCAGGAGGGGCCGCGGTGGAGGTGGCGCAGGGCCGCCTCGGCGGCGTTGGCACCGCACATGCCGTGCACGCCGGGGCCGGGTGGGGTGGCGGCGGAGCAGAGGTAGTGGCCGGGAACGCCGGTGTCGTAGGGGTGGAGGGTGAGGCGGGGGCCGAACAGCAGCTGGGGGACGTTCTTCGCCCCGGTCATGATGTCCCCGCCGACGAAGTTCGGGTTGTACGCGGCGAAGTCCGGCGTGCTGCGCACGGAGCGGCCGACGACGCGGTCGCGGAACCCGGGGGCGAACCGTTCGATCTGGGCCGTGATGGCCTCGGTGGCGTCACCGGTGTAGCCGTGCGGGACGTGCGCGTAGGTCCAGAGGGGGTGGACGTCGCCGACGGAGCGTTGCGGGTCGGCCAGGTACTGCTGGCCGACCAGGACGAAGGGCCGCCGTGGCATCCGTCCTGCGGTGATCTCTCGCTCGGCGGCGGCGACCTCCTCGAAGGTGCCGCCGAGGTGGACCACGCCGGCCCGGCGCGCCGGTTCGGCGGTCCAGGGGACGCCGCCGGCCACGGCGAAGTCCACCTTGAAGGCGCCCGGCCCGTGCCGGAAGCGGCGGTAGGCGCGGGCGACCCGGGGCGGCAGCCGGTCGCCGAGGATGCCGGCCACGGCGCCGGGCGCGAGGTCGAACATCGTGACGTTCGCGGGCGGGAGGTCGGCGGCCGAGCGGACCCGCCGGCCCGTCTCGACGGTGCCGCCCAGGTCGGCGAGCAGTGCGGCGAGCGCCCGGCTGATCGAGCGCGATCCTCCGGAGGCGACGGCCCAGCCGTGGCGGTGGCCGGCGGCCAGGATGCCGAGCCCGACGGCGGAGCTGAGCGGCCGGTCCAGCGGCCGGTAGGCGTGCGCCGCCACGCCCCCGAACAGCGCCCGCGCCCGCTCCCCGGTGAACGCGCGCGCCAGGACGGTGGCAGGGAGCAGCGCCGGGGCGCCGAAGCGGGCCAGGCGCAGCGGGTGGCGGGGGAGGCGCAGCAGCGGGCGCATGATGTCGTCCGCGAGTTCGTCGTAGGACGCGGCGGGGGCGGCGAACAGCCGTCGCCAGCGGGCACCGTCCGCGCCGAGTCCGGCCGCGGTCTCCTCGACGGAGCGGTGCAGGACGCCGGCGCTTCCGTCGTCGAGGGGGTGGACGCAGTCGATCTCGGGGAGGCACCAGCGCAGTCCGTAGCGGTGCAGGTCGAGGTCGCGCAGGAAGGCCGAGCCGACGGTGATCAGGTGGACGGCCGAGCAGTGGTCGTGCAGGAGGCCCGGGATGATCGCCTCGCTGCTCCGGGCGCCGCCGCCGATCTCGTCGGCGGCCTCCAGCACGGTGACGCGCAGACCGGCCCGGGCGAGCCGGACGGCGGCGGCCAGCCCGTTCGGGCCGGCCCCGACGACGACGGCGGTGCCCCCGCCGCCGCGTGCGACGCGCGGCGCCCGGCCGCGCCCGTCGTCCCGTCCAGAGGTGCTGTCCACGGCACCAGTCTCCCGCGCGGGACGGGCCGGAGCCCGTGCACCACGACGGGGGTCGATCGTTGAGGGTGGGTAATCGATCGTCCAGCAGAACGGCCTTGCCCGGCCCGCGTGGCCGGGGGAGGCTTGCGGGAGTCCGTCCGGCGACGGTCCCGGAGCCCGCGCCGGGGAGTTCAACGTCGCTCCGGCCGGTGAGACC
>NZ_JBHJUK010000193.1:0-12958 GCF_042266225.1 Kitasatospora sp. NPDC056181 | reverse complement strand
GCGGCGGGTTGCCCACCCTGGGGCGGGCCCCGGGGGGGCCCTGGTGGGGGGGGGGGGGGGGGGGGGCGCCCGCCCCGCGGGGGGGGGGGGGGGCCCCACGGATCCGGTCCTGGCCGGTCCGGTGGCGCGTCCGGGGTGCGCCTGCCGGTCCGGCCGGGGCCGGCCGGGCGGACGGTGGGCACGGGGGAGCCGACCGGCCACCCGGAGTCTGCGGGTGGTGCTGGTACTGCGGTACTGCGGTACTGCCGGGTGGAGCGGGTACTGCCGGGTGGAGCGGGTGGTTCGGTCCGGATGGGCGACGGGCCCGGGGGGATTCGCTCGCCGCCCATCCGGAGTTCTGGGGTTACCTCTTGGGTGAGGCGTCGACCGGCTTGTCGGTGCGGTCCGGCTTCGGGCCGGCTCCGGGGAGCGTCGGGACGGCGGGCAGTGCCGGGGTGCTCGCACCGCCCTTGCCGCCGGTACCGGCGCCCTTCCCGTTACCGCCGTCGTTACCGCCGTCGTTGCCACCGGTGTTTCCGCCGGTGTTGCCGCCGCCACCGGTGTTGCCACCGGTGTCGTCGCCGTCGTTGCTGCTGCGGGGCTGCGGGGTGGCGCCCTGGCGGTCGTCGTCGCCCGCGCGCCGGAGTGCCTCCCCGCAGTAGTCCTCCACCTTGTCCGGACCGCCGGCCGCCGCGACCAGCGCGCCGAACTGCGGGTCCGCGACCAGCAGGCGCGGGCGCTCGCCCTTGCCCGTCCGGCCGGTGAACCCCCGGCAGAGGGCGACCATCGCCGCCTGGGCCTGCCCGCCCCGGGTGTCCCCGGAGGGCGAGGCGCCGGGCGCCGACGGCTTCCCCGCCCCGGCGGACGCGCCGCCGGCGGAGGGGGCACCGGAGGAGGGACCACCGGTGGACGGACCGGAGGCCGACGAGCCGTCGACTGGATGCCGGCCCTTCGAGGCGCCGCCGGAGCCCGTCCCCGGGGCGGAGGACGTGCCGACGACGGCCGGGCCCACCGGCGGGCGGTCCGACCCGCCGGCGCCGCCGAGCGCGGACGGCAGGTTGCCCGTGCCGGCCGCGACCGCCACACCGCCGAGCGCCGTGGCCCCGAGCACGACGGCAGCGGCCTTCGTGCTGAAGGCCCTGGCGAGGGCGGCGGTTGCCATCGATCGTCTCCGGACGGGTGCGGGTGCGGCGGGTACAGCGGGAGCAGGCGCGAGACGGGCCTCCCGGAACGCGGCCAGGGCGGCCTCCTCCCCGGCCAGTTCGCCCGCCACCGCCGGGGCGGCTGCGGCGGCCAGCACGTGGGCGAGTGCCCTGGTGCCGTCCTCCGGTCCGGTGAGCGAGGCGTCCTGCCCGGCCGACGGTCCGCCCACAGCACCGCCGAGCAGCTGCTCGGCCGTGTCGCGGTCGATCCGACGGGATCGGTTGGTGCTCATCTCATGTCCTTCAGCGTCGCGGCCCGGCGTTCTGTCACACCCTGCGCAGAATTTTTTTTCCCGCCCCTCTCGACCGGCCCGGCGGCGGGCCCGGCCACCGGCCCCGCCCCGCGCCCAGCCGCTTGCCGGACCGGCTGCCCGGACGGCCCGGCAAGCGGCTGGGCCGGGATCCCCACGCCCGCAGCGAAGGACTGCTCCAGCACCTTGGCCAGCCGGCGCAGTCCCCGGTGCGCGGCCATCCGCACGCTGCCCGACTTCTTGCCGAGCACCCGCGCGGCGCTCTCCGCATCCAGCTCCATCACCACCCGCAGCAGCACCGCCTCGGCCTGGTCGCGGGGCAGCCGGGAGATCAGGGCCAGCGCGTCCGCCGTGCCGACGGAGGCCAACGCCGCACCGGCCGTGTCGTCCCCGGCGGCCAGCTCGGACAGGTACTCGAACGGCAGGTCGGCGACCGGGCGGCGGCGCCGGGCCCGCAGGTGGTCGAGCGCGCGGTTGCGGGCGATGGTGGCCGCCCAACCGCGGAAGCCGTCCCCGTCCCCGGAGAAGGTGCGCAGGTCGCGGGCGATCTGCAGCCAGGCCTCGGAGGCGATGTCCTCGGCGTCCTGGGCGTCCTCGGGGCGGCCGCCGACCAGTACCCGGAGGTAGCGGAGAAGGCCCGGCTGCACACTCCGGAACAACAGCCGGAACGCCTCCTCGTCCCCGTCCTGCGCGGCCCGGACCGCGGCCGACAGGTCGGCGGGGGCGGCCTCCGGGGGTGGGGCGGACGGGGGGCCGGGCGGTGGGCCCGACGTCGGTGCCGGTCCGGGCCGGCCGACGGGGCTGTCGGTGCCCGCTCCGGGGCGCTCTGCACTCTGCACCCGCCACATCATGCGCCATCCGGGCGATCGTTTCCGCGTCGCCCGGGTCACCGGAGGCCCGCCGCGGGGCCCCGGCGGGTCGGCCGGCACCGTCCCGGAGCGTCGGCGGGCCGGCCCCGCGGAGCGGGCGGAAGTCGTCCCGGGGAGCGCGCGGGCCGGTCCCGGGGAGCGCGCGGCATCGCCCCGCGGAGCGCGCGACAGTCGTCTCCCGGGCGTCGGCGGGCCGTCCCCGGGGAGCGGGCAGGAGTCGTCCCGGGCCCCTCGGCGGCCATGCCGTTGCTTCAGCAGGCCGTGGGACTTCGGCCTTCGGCCGATCGGCGGTGCCGCGCCCGCTCTGCTCCGCCGCGGCCAAGCGCCCCAGGACAGCGGATGGGGCCCCGGACAGGTTGCCGGCGGGGATCGGTAGCCTGACCGCCCCATCTCTTGCTTTGCTTCACGTACCTGACAGAGGGGCCAGTGTCCTACCGCCGTCTTGTCGCGTCGGCCGCGGTTCTCGCGGCCGGTCTCGCACTCTCACCGGGAATGGTCCACGCGGCCGGATCGTCCGGTGGGAACGCCGTGCCGCACCCCGCCTACATGCCGTTCGTCCCGCCGATCAGTCCTCCGGGATTCTCCAGCCCGGCGAGCAACTCGGTCCGGTTGACACCGGTGCCACCGGCGCCATCCGGCGCCCCGGCCACGTCCGGTCCGGTCACCACGGGTACCGGCCGGACGCTGTACGCCGCGTTCTCTGCGGCGCCCTGCACCCAGGGGTCCGGCGCGGGCACCCAGGCCAGCCCCTACTGCCTCCTGCAGGACGCGGTGAACGCCGCGCAGCCCGGTGACACCGTCGACGTCCTGTCGTCCTCGGGGTACTCCTCCCCGGAGTCCGTGACGGTCCGGACGTCCGGCATCTCGATCGTCGGTACCGGCCCCCAGGCCTGGGTCAGCGCGGGCAACGCCAACAGCGGCAAGCCCGCGCTCGTGCTCGACCACGTCTCCAACGTGACGGTCAGCAACCTCGTGCTGACCTCGGGCAATGCGGCCGCGGTCGAGGTCGTCGGGTCCACCGGGGTGACCATCGACTCCAGCTTCGTCAGCCCGTCCAGCAACTTCGCCGGAGCCGACGCCCTCACCATCGACGGCGCCTCCAGCAACGTCACCGTGAGCCGGACCTATGTCGACACCGGCTTCTCCCGGACCGGGGCCCGGGCGATCACCGTCGCCTCCGGGGCGGCCAACGTCTCCCTCGCCGGAGACGTGCTGGCCGACGCCGGCATCACCGCGACCGGCGTGAACGGCCTGAACGTCGTCGGCAACACGATCCAGCGCGGCTGCGGCTCCGCGGTCGACCTCGAAGGCACCTCGTCCGGCGTCAGCGTCGAGAACAACCTCATCGAGGACGCCAACCCGAGCACCGACTACATGGGGACGTACCGGTCGAACTGCTCCGGATACGGACTGACCTGGGCTGCGGACATCACCGTCTCGCCCGGATCGGCCGCCGGCACCACGGCCGACTACAACGACTTCTACGTCTACGGCACCGACGCCACCGCGCCCTACAGCTGGGCCGGCACCACGTACCCGACCCTGGCCGGCTTCCAGTCCGCTGTGGCCCAGGGCGCCCACGACACCAACGACACCGTGCAGGCGACCTCGACCTACCTGAGGCCGAACCAGTCCTCCGTCGTCGACATCCAGCCCCAGGTGGGTTCCGCCGCGATCAACTCGGCCAACCCGGCCGCGCCCGGGGCGCTGCGCTCGGACTTCTTCGGGACCAGTCCCCACACCAGCCGGGGGGCCGAGGAGTTCGACGCCAACCCCAACCTGGCCGTGGCGCTGACCGGCACGGACAACACCGCCTACAGCGTGTACGTCGGCATCAACGTCACCAGCGACGTGCAGACGCTCACCTATGACATCGCCTGGGGTGACGGCACCACCACCCACGCCACCGGCCGCCCGGACAGCCCGCCGCAGAGCCCGCACACCTATCCGAAGCTCGGCACCTACACGGCGAAGGTCACCGTCACCGACCAGTTCGGCAATGCGGCGACCAACAGCATCACCGTCACCACGTCCGGTTCGGAGTACGTGGCGTTCGGTCCGACGCGTCTGTTGGACAGTCGGGACGGCAGTGGGACGCCGAAGGTCGGGGGGTACTCGACGACCCGGGTGCAGGTGGCGGGTGCGAACGGCATTCCGGCGGGTGCGACGGCCGCGGTGCTGAACGTGACGGTGACGGACACCACCGGTGCCGGGCACGTGACGGTGTTCGGGGACGGTTCGGCGGTGCCGACCACGTCGAACGTCAACTACGTGGCGGGGCAGACGGTTCCGAACATGGTGGTGGCGCCGGTCGGGGCCGGCGGGTACGTAGATCTGGTCAACGCCGGTCCTTCGCTGGACCTGGTGGTGGACATCACCGGGTACTTCGTGCGGTCGGCGGCTGCCGGGTACACCTCGGTCTCGCCCTCGCGTCTGGTGGACACCCGGTACGGCACGGGTGCGCCGCAGTCGCCGGTGGGTGCCGGGCAGGCGTTGCCGGTGCAGATCGCCGGTGCGGCGGGCGGTCAGCTGCCCGCCTCGGGCATCACGGCGGTGGCGCTGAACGTGACCGTGACCAACCCGGGCACCGCCGGTCACCTGACCGTCTACCCGGGCGGCCAGCAGGCGCCCAACGCGTCGAACCTGAACTTCACGGCCGGGCAGACGGTCGCCAACTCGGTTGTCGTCCCCGTCGGTTCGGACGGCACGATCCAGGTGCTGAACGCAGCCGGGGCCTCCTCCGACGTGATCGTGGACGTGGTCGGCTACTACAGCCCCACCGGCAGGAGCGCCTACCTGCCGGTCACCCCGACCCGCCTGCTGGACACCCGTGACACCACCAAGTGGCAGTACGGCCCGGTCGGCCCCTGGAGCTACGTCTACATGCCGGTGTCGGGCCAGCCCAACATCACCGCGTTCGCGCTGAACGCGACGATGACCGACACCACGTCGGACGGTCACCTGAGCGTCGCCCCCGACCCGAACACCCTGACCCAGTACGCGGGGAACACCTTCGCGCCGCTGTCGCCGCCGTCGGTCTCCTCGCTGAACTGGACGGCCGGGGGGACGGTGCCCAACCTGGTCCAGGCGCCGACGGGTGCCAACAACATCATCGATTTCTGGAACGGGGCCGGCGGCACCAGTGACCTGATCGTCGACATGTTCGGCTTCTACCAGAACAACTGACGCCCGCAGATCAGGGGCCCGGTGCGGCGACTCGAACGCCGCACCGGGCCCTTGTCAGTTGCCTTGCCGGCCCAGCCGAGGTCAGTAGGGATGCGCTCCCTCAGGTCCTGGCCACGGTCGCCCTCGTCGAGACCGTGTCCTTGTGCACGAAGGCGGGCCCGTCACGACGCGCACTGTGACAACTGTCATGCGGATCCTGCAACGGGCGGCACTGCTCTGACGGAGGGTCGGGCCAGGAAACTGGAGGCACGACGCGGGCAACGGCCCGCAGGCCGAGCAGCCAGTCCGGGGAGGAACCCACCGTGAGCCAGACCCTCAGCGCCCCCGCCACCGTCACCGCCCCCGCCCCCGCCCCCGCCCCCGCCCCCGCCACGGTCGCCAGGAGCACCGACGACATGGCGGCCGCCGACGGCACGGCCACCGCCAAGGCGCCGAACCCGCTCGCCGCCGGCCTCCGCCCGCTCGCCCTGGACGTCGCCGCCCCACTGGCCGGCTACTACCTGCTGCACTCCGCGTTCGGCATGAGCGAGTTCGCCGCCCTCGCCTGGAGCGGCGCGATCCCGGCCGCCCGGACCGTCGCCGGCCTGCTCCGCGAGCGCAGGCTCAACCTGTGGGCGTCGATGATGCTCGGCGTCAACGTCGTCGGCCTGGCACTCACCACCGTCACCGGCGACGCCCGGCTGATGCTCGCCAAGGACGGCGCGCTCAGCGGCAGCCTCGCGCTGGCGATCCTCGTCTCCGCGCTGATCGGCCGGCCGCTGATGTCGCCGATGGTGATGCCCTTCCTGACCAGGGGCGACCGGGCCCGTTCCGCCGCCTGGCAGCGGCTGACCGAGGGCCGGGCGGCCCGCTCCGCCTCGTTCCGCCGCTACGAGCGCCTCCTCTCGGGGATCTGGGGCGTCGCCCTGCTGACCGAGTGCACGGCCCGCGTGGTCGGCGCCTTCACCCTCCCGGTGTCGACGATGGCCTGGCTCTCCACCGTCCTCCTGGTGGGCGCGATCGTCGTCGGCTCGCTGCTCGGCCAGACCGCCGCCGAGCCGATGGAGAAGCTGGTCCGCGCCGAGGCCGCCGAGCCGACCGCCTGCTGAAAGCCCCGGCCGGAGCGCTGCTGACGCCAGGTCACACAACCGAGGAACCATCCGACCGCCCCGATAGTCCTTGATAACGAGGGGGTAACGGACCCCCGGTGAGAAACGGGGACCTGATGAGCCGGACGCACGCGCAGACCACCACCGACGACCGCACGCTGGTCTGGGACGGCTGCCTCAACGTCCGCGACCTCGGCGGAATCCGCACCACCGGCGGCGGCCGGACCGCCCACCGCGCGATCGTCCGGGCCGACAACCTGGACCGCCTCACCGCCGAGGGCTGGGACACCCTCCTCGACCACGGCATACGCACCGTCGTCGACCTGCGCAACATCGAGGAGTACAAGCCCCTCCTCCCCCTCCCCGAGGGCGTCGAGCTGATCCGCGTCCCGCTGGACGAACTGGCCGGCCCCGCCTGGTGGGAGACGTACGGAAGGCTGGACGGCACCCCGCTCGCCCTCCGCCCCTACCTGGACCACTGCGCGCACGCCGCCGCCGAACTGGTCACCACGATCGCCGGTGCCCGGCCCGGCGGGCTGGTCGTGCACTGCGGCGCCGGCCGTGACCGCACCGGCCTCGCCGCCCTGCTGCTGCTCGCCCTCGTGGGTGCCGAGCCCTCCGAGATCGTCGCCGACTACCTGCTCAGCGCCCCCAACGTCCGCCCGCTGTACGGGATGCTCGGCCTGCCCGACCAGCACCTCCGGATCGACGCGGTGCTCGCCGAGGCCGGCACCACCGCCGAGGCCGCCCTGTACGCCACGCTCGACGGCTTCGACCCGGCCGGCTACCTGCTCGCCGCCGGCGTCGACCCGGCCGACCTCGCCGCCGTCCGCGCCCGGCTGCTCAACGCGTAGCGGACCGCCCGGCGCGCAGCGGACCGCCCGGTCCGTGGCCGGTCACGGGACGCACCGCCGGCCACCGGACGCACCGCAGAACACGGGCCGCGCGCCGGTCACCAGAGCCGGTCGATGTCACCCGGGTGCAGCGCTATCCGGCGGCCCTCGAAGTCCGGCCGGTGCCGGGCGGCACGGTCGGTGAAGAAGCCGGCCATGGTGACCTTGTCGAAGCCCTCCTGGTCACTGGGGAACGGCTCCTCGGCCGTCCCGCCGACCAGCACCGCGCCCGGCAGCAGCTCCCAGCCCGCACCCTCGTAGAACCCGCGGAGGCCGCGGTCGCAGGTGAACAGGCCGAGGTCCGCACCGCCCCGCGCGACAGCGGCGCGGGCGGCCGCCACCAGCCTCCGCCCGTACCCGCGGCCGCGCCGCGCCCGGTCGGTGACCACGGCGCTCAGCCCGCTCGCCGCGAACGTCCGCCCGGCGTGGTCCAGTTCCTTGGAGAGCACGTCGAGCGCGGCCACCACGCGATCGCCGTCCAGCAGCAGCATCGACACCGGGCTCAGCACCGGGTCGTGCACCAGCGCCGTGGACGGCACCGGCGGGCCCGGCCAGGCCTGGTCCTGCAACGCGGCCACCTGGAGCTTGAGTTCGCCGGGCACCTCGGCCTCCGGCGCGGTGAGTATCCGCACGTCCCTCCTCAAAACCCTGCCGGCACCGCCGTCGGCACCCCTGCCGCACCGCCCCTGCCGGACCGCCTCTGGCAGACTCCGGGCGTGATCTTCCGTACCGCCACCCGCCAGGACCTGCCCGCCGTCATCGCCCTGCTCGCCGACGAGGACCGGGTGACCGACCCCGCCACCGTGCAGGTCGACGAAGCCTACGCCCGCGCCTTCGCCGACGTGGACGCGGACGCCCGCAACGAGCTGATGGTCCTGGACGAGGGCGACGGCACGGTGCTCGGCTGCCTCCAGCTCACCTACATCCCCGGGCTCGGCCGGCACGGCGAGGAGCGCGCGCTGATCGAGGCCGTCCGGGTGCGCGCCGACCGCCGGGGCGCCGGCCTCGGGCGTGAGCTGCTGACCCGGGCCGTCGGGCGGGCCCGTGACCGCGGCTGCACGCTGGTCCAGCTGACCAGCAACAAGCGCCGCACCGAGGCCCACCGCTTCTACGCCTCGCTCGGCTTCGCGCGCAGTCACGACGGGTTCAAGCTGACCATCTGAACACCGGGCCCGTCGGGCTCCAAGGACAACCGATCGCCACAACTCGGAACATCGTCAACCGATGGTTGACGATCCCGGGTCGACAACCTACGGTTGACGCATGGAGAATCCCGTTGTTCCCAAGACCACTCCGCTGCGCCTCGACGACCTGATCGACGCGATCAAGAAGGTCCACAGCGACGCGCTCGACCAGCTCTCCGACGCGGTCATCGCCGCCGACCACCTCGGCGACCTCGCCGACCACCTGATCGGCCACTTCGTCGACCAGGCCCGCCGCTCCGGCGCCTCCTGGACCGACATCGGCCACAGCATGGGCGTCAGCAAGCAGGCCGCCCAGAAGCGGTTCGTCCCCAAGGACCCGGGCACGCCCGCCGACCTCGACCCCAGCCAGGGCTTCAGCCGCTTCACCCCCCGGGCACGGCACGTGGTGATGGAGTCGCAGGAGGAGGCCCGCCGGGCCGGCAACGCCGAGATCGGCACCGGGCACATCCTGCTCGGCCTGCTCGCCGAGCCGGAGGGCCTGGCCGTCAAGGCCCTGGCCGCCCAGGGCATCACCCCGGACGCCGTCCGGGAGGCGGTCACCCCCACGCTGCCCGCCGCGGCCGACGAGACGCCCGGGCTGATCCCGTACGACGCCGAGGGCAAGAAGGTGCTGGAGCTGACCTTCCGCGAGGCGCTCAAGCTCGGGCACAACTACGTCGGCACCGAGCACATCCTGCTCGCGCTGCTGGAGCAGGCGAACGGCGCGGGCCCGCTCACCGACCTCGGCGTGGACAAGACCGAGACGGAGACCTTCACCGCGGAGGCCGTCGCGGCGTACATCGCGGCGCGCGCCGACACGCAGGAGTGAGCGCATCGCCCCGGCCCCCGGCACACCCCGGGGGCCAGGGCGGCGTCAGAAGCCGGACACGTGGGTGGTGACGATCCGCACCCGCCCGTCGGCGGCCGCCTCCATGGCCGCCCGCAACCGCAGGGACCTTGCCGGGCCGAGGAGTTCGAGCGCCTCCTCGTCGCCGGCCCAGCGGTAGTCGTCCAGTTCACCGGCCGGGACGGTCACGGGGGTGCCGTCCGGGACGGTGCCGAAGTCGAAGAGGAAGTGCCCTGCCGGGTGGTCGAGTTCGGCGGAGGGGTGGGTCCAGGAGATCGCCAGCAGGTCGCCGGCCGGCCGGACCAGCCCGGTCTCCTCGGTCAGCTCCCGCGCGGCGCACTCGGCGGGCCCCTCCCCGAGGTCGATCGTGCCGCCCGGGAACTGCCAGTGCTCCCGGTAGCCGGCCTTCACGATCAGGATCCGGCCCGACGCGTCCCGCAGCACGCACCCGGCGGCCGCGTAGACCCGCGGCAGGGACGCCAGCCACTCCTCCCTGGACCGCAACGGCTCGGGCTCCGACGGCCCGGACTCCGAGGGCTCGGACTCCGAGGGCTCGGACTCCAAAGACTCGGACTCCGAGGGCTCGGACTTCAAAGGCTCGGACTTCAACGGCTCTGCCGACACGGGCGGTCCTCCTCCGACGCTGGGGCAACTGCCGCCCACTCTGCCACCCGTGCCGGAGCACGGCGCGCCACGGTCTTTCTTCCGGCGGACCGATGAGACTCGCCCGGCGCTCCGGTCCAACCTCCGTGAACACCCACCAGGAGACACCCCTGCCCCCGTCGCAGGACCAACCGCTGACCTGCGACCTCGCCGCACTTCCCGGCGCCGACCTGGCCGTCGTGGACGCCCTCGCCCGACTACGGCTCGCCGCCGCCCGGCACGGCGTCCGGGTGGAACTGAAGAACGCGAGCGGCCCCCTGCGGGAGCTGCTCGCGTTCAGCGGGCTGGCCGGTGTGCTGCCGCCGGTCGCGGAGGACGGCCTGCCGGAGCTACTCGGCGTCCAGCCTGGGCGGAAGGCCGAAGAGCGGGAAGAGCACATCGGTGTCGAGGAAGTTGGTGAGCCCGGTGATCCGGCCCTCTGACACCTCCAGCACGATCAGCGCCCACGGCTCGTGGCCGCCCGCCGGGCTCGGCCGGTACTGCCCGAAGGCCGGGCTGCCGTTGGCCTCCACCGGGACCAGCCGCGAGCCCCGGCAGCCGTGGCCCGGGCCGAGCATCCACTCGCGGATGTCGGCGTGCCCGGTCAGCCACAGCTCGAACGGCGGCATGTTGAGCGTGACGTCCTCGTGCAGCAGCGCCGCCAGCCCGTCCATGTCGTACGCCTCGAAGGCCGAGACGTAGCGGGAGAGCAGTGCCTGGTGGTCCGCGTCCAGCGCGGACGCCGGGCGGACCGCCGCGGCGTCCGTGGAGAGCACCGCCCGCGCCCGCTGGAGCGCGCTGTTCACGGACGCCACGGTGACGCCCAGCAGTTCGGCGACCTCGGCCGCCTTCCAGCCCAGCACCTCACGCAGGATCAGCACCGCCCGCTGCCGGGGCGCCAGCCGCTGGAGCGCGGCGACGAACGCCAGCCGCACCGACTCGCGCTGGGCGGCCACCTCGGCCGGGTCCCCCGTCTCGGGCACCACCCGGCCGTCCGGCGCCGGGCCGATCCACGTCACCTCGGGCAGTTGGGCGTCGGTCGCGGTGGCCACGGTGGACGGCCCCGCCAGGTCCATCGGACGGGCCCGGCCGTTGCGGCCGTTCAGCGCGTCCAGGCAGACGTTGGTGGCGATCCGGTACAGCCAGGACCGCAGCGCGGCCCGGCCCTCGAAGCCCCGGTGGCCGCGCCAGGCGCGGATCATCGTCTCCTGCACCGCGTCCTCGGCCTCGAAGACCGAGCCGAGCATGCGGTAGCAGTAGCCCGTCAGCTCCGTCCGGTACCGCTCCAGCTGGAGCTCGACCGGCTCCTCCGTCATCAGGTCGGCCATCGCGCGCCCCCGTGTCCACCAAACCCACCAGCGATCGGCACGAACGTACCGCAGCCCACCGACAACGGCCCTACTCCGGCTGGTCGCCGTACTTCTGGCCGGAGCCGAAGGAGGTGGTCACGATCTGCCACACCCTGGGGAACTCGGTGCCGGAGACGTTGGTCGGGTTGACCGAGTAGACCACCTTGCGGCTGAGGTCCTTGGTGGCGAAGACACCGCTGGTGTAGCCGGGGCGGGAGCCGGTCTTGCCCCACACCACGACGCCGTTGGGCAGGGTGGCGCTCATCAGGCCCTTGGAGAAGCAGGCGTGACCGGCGGTCGGGCCGATCTCGCAGTTCTTGTTGCGGTGGTTGGGCACGTCCGGGACGTCGAACAGCTCGGCCTGCTGGGCGGGCGGCAGCAGCCGGCCGCGGAGCAGCGCGGTCATGAACCGGTCCAGGTCGCCGGCGGAGGAGATCATGCCGCCCTCCGCCCACGGCCAGGGGCTCTGCTCGGTGACGTCCACCAGCTGCCGGGGGCCCGCCTGGCCGCCGACGTCCACGGAGACCTTCGCGTGCGGACCGGTCAGGGTGAGGTCGTCGCGGTCCGGGACGACGGTGTCGCGCAGGCCGAGCGGGCGGGCGATCCGGGTCTGCACCTCCCGGGCGAAGGTGCGGCCGGTGACCTTCTCGACCACCATCCCGGCGACGAACGTGTTGATGCCGTTGTACTGCTGCGCGGTGCCCGGCGCGAAGCCCATCGGCTGCTTGACGGCGTCCGCGACCACCTGGGCGGGCGTCCAGGAGTCGGCCTTGTGCGCGGCGAACCAGCTCTCGCTGCCGTCCCCGGAGGTGAGGCCGCCGCCGCCCGGCAGACCACTGGTGTGGTCGAGCAACTGGCCGACGGTGACCGGCGGGTAGGACGCCGGAAGGAGGCCGGGCAGGTACTGCTGGACGGTGCCGTCCAGGTCGAGCTTCCGCTCGGCGGCGAGCTGGAGCACCACGGTGGCGGTGAAGACCTTGGAGATGCTGCCGATCCGGAACCGGGCGTCCGCCGGGACGTCACCCGCCGTGCCGGCCCACCGGCCGCCCCTGCCGTCGACCCGGACCAGCGCGCCGGTGATGCCGTCGTCCGGCAGGCCCGCCAGCGTCTTCGCCAGCGCCTCGCGGTCGAGCGGACCGGCCAGGCGGACGGCGGCGTCGGCCGAACTCGCGCCGCCCGCCGTCCGGTCGGCGGCCAGGGCCGGCGTCGCGGCACCGGCGGCGACGGCGGCCAGCAGGGCGCCGGAGACGGCGAGGGTGGTCCAACGGCGGTGGCGCTGCGCGGTGTTCATCGGGCTGGTCTCCAACTGTGGCTCGTCCGGCGGTTCGTGCTCTTTCCGGGAACGAGTCTGTTGGAGTACGACGCGGCGGCCATCCGGGACGGCCCCCCAGGCGGCCCGGAGCCGACCCCGAGAGATCCCGGGGCCGGCACCCGGGCAGCCGTCGGGGGCGGGGAGCCCGTGCTCGGC
>NZ_JBHJUK010000192.1:0-13325 GCF_042266225.1 Kitasatospora sp. NPDC056181 | reverse complement strand
GCGGTACGTCGGAACGCCGTCAGGGCGCACTGACGCGCGGTCGTCCACACCACCCCGCCGGCCTCGGCCGCCTCGCCGTCGCGCCGGGCCGCGACAGCGGCGGGCAGGGCCGTCAGCAGTCGGATCACCGGGCCTGCCAAGACCCCGGCGAGCGTGGCGAAGGCGCCGACGATCAGCAGCACGAGCGAGGCGGACGCCGCCGCGTTCGCCCCCGCCTCGGGCTGGGTGGCGGCGACTCCCGTGACGGCCGCGACCCCGGCGACGAGGACGGCACCGCCGACCACCCACCGGACGAGGTGCGCAGCGCGCGGCCGGCGTTCCACGGCGGCTTCGAGCAGCGCCTCGCCCGGGCAGACCCGGCCCGCGCGCCAGGACGAGACGACGACCCCGGTCATGGCAGTGGCCATGCCGATCGCGGCCGCGGTGAGCAGCGCCCACCACGGCACCGGTACGGCGAAGTCCTCGGTGACGATCGCGTGCTCGATCAGCCACCGGCGGCACAGCGGGGTGCCGATCAGCCCGAGCGCACAGCCGGCCGCCGAGGCGAGCAGGCCGACCAGCACGGCCTCGGCGTAGATCAGCCGCCGCAGTTGGCGACGGGTCGAGCCGATCAACCGCAGCAGCGCGAGCTCCCGGCGGCGCTGGGTGATGGACAGGGCGAAGGTGCCGGCGACCACGAACACCGCGACGAAGCCGGCGACGGCGGCGGCCAGACCGAGCGGGGTGTCCACGCTGTCCACCATGGCGAGCAGGGCGGCATGGTGCGGGTCCGCGGTCGCACGTTCCTTCCCGGTGAGGACCAGCGCAGGAGCCGGGCCGCCGGATCCGTCGGCCACGGCCTGCCGCACCGCCTCGACCGGGCCGTAGACGGCCAGGGCGTCGACGTCGGGCGAGAGCCGGGCGGCCTCGCCGTCCGAGAAGAACACCGCGTGCTCGTACCGCACCTCGTCGGTGACACCGGTGACGGTGACGGTGCGCTGCCCGGCCGCCGTCAGCAGCCCGAGCGTGCGGCCGACCAGGGACGCCGCGCCCCCGCCGACCACGACCTCGTCCTCCGTGCCCGGGGCCCGGCCCGCCGCCAGCCGGTACCCACCGGCCTCGGCAGCCGACCAGCCGCGCCCGACCTGGTCCTTCGGTCCGCCTGCGAGCTGCGCGTAGAAGCTGTGGTCCTCGACGACCCGGCCGGTGCGGGCGACCGCCGCGACCAGAGCCGCAGTCAGACCCGGCTGCTGCGCCACGGCGGTGTGCTGTGTCTGCCCGGAGTCGTCAGCCACGTCGATGGTGGTGTTCGGCACGACGACGACGGGGGCGGCGCAGTAGCGGCGCTCTGCCGGGTCGGCGACCGAGCCGGTGGCGGCGATCACCGGGACGGCCGTTGCCATCAGCCCGACGCCGAGGGCGAGTGCGAGGAAGGTGCCGACGAACGACGCCCACCGGACCCGCAGTGTGGAGAGGGCCACGCTCAGCACGCCAGGGCCTCCAGGCTCGTCATGCGGGCGGCGACGGCCTCGGGAGTGGGGTTGTCGAGTTCCCCGGCGAGCCGGCCGTCGGTGAGGAAGACCACGCGGTCCGCGCAGGCCGCGGCGACCGGGTCGTGGGTGACCATCACGACCGCCCGTCCGGCGTCGTCCGCCAGGCCGCGCAGCAGCGCGAGGACCTCGCGGCCGGTCCTGGTGTCGAGCGCCCCGGTCGGTTCGTCCGCGAGGACCACCGCGGGGCGGGTGACGAGCGCCCGGGCGACGGCCACCCGTTGCTGCTGGCCACCTGACAGTTCGCCGGGGCGGTGGCCGGCCCGGTCCGCGAGACCGACGGACGCGAGCGCGGACGTCACCTCCGTCCGGCTCGGCCGTCGGCCGGCCAGTTTCAGCGGCAGTGCGACGTTCTGGGCGGCCGTCAGGGAGGGCAGGAGGTTGAAGGACTGGAAGACGAATCCGACCTTCTCCCGGCGCAGGACCGTCAGCTCCTTGTCCTTCAGCTCGCCGAGCCGGGTTCCGTCGACGAGGACCTCGCCGTCGTCGATGCCCTCCAGCCCGGCCGCCGTGCGCAACAGTGTGGACTTGCCCGACCCGGACGGTCCCATGACGGCGGTGAAGGTTCCGAAGGCGAAGCCGACGTTCACCCGGTCCAGGCCGGTGACGGGCTCCGGGCCGGAGCGGTAG
Source organism: Kitasatospora sp. NPDC056181 (assembly GCF_042266225.1). Classification (NCBI taxonomy): domain Bacteria; kingdom Bacillati; phylum Actinomycetota; class Actinomycetes; order Kitasatosporales; family Streptomycetaceae; genus Kitasatospora; species Kitasatospora sp. NPDC056181. Next base: position 11,166 of record NZ_JBHJUK010000192.1, on the reverse strand, counting down.
GTCTTGGAGACCGAGCGGAGTTCGACGGCGAGGTCAGAGTGGATCACAGGGGCAAGTAGATCTTGTGGATCAGGGCAGGAGCAACGGGGGGCCCGATCTCGCCGCGGGCCCGTGTGAGCGGCGAGTCGGGCCGGGGCCGTCTGCACGCCCCGCTGGATCTATTCGGCCCAGGCACGCTCCAACTGGGTACGGAAGGTGGCGGGCTGCCGCCCGATCAGCTCGGCCAAGGTCGAGTCGACCGTGGTGAACTCGCCAGCCCGCGCCGCGTCGAAGATGCTCACCATCAGGTCGGCGATCGGGGCCGGGGCGCCGTGCGCCAGGACCTGCTCGCGGAAGGCGTCGTCGGGGACGACGGTGCGGGTGAAGGGCCGTCCGGTGGTCTGCGACGCGATCTCGGCGACGGTGTCGAAGTCGAGCGCCGCCGGGCCGGTGAGCGGCGGGGTGGGCCCGTCGAAGCGGCCCTCGTCGAGGATGATCGCCGTGGTGGCCTCGGCGAGGTCGTCGTGGCCGGTCCAGGCGACGGGGCCGTCGGCGGGGAGGGCGATGTCGCCGGTGTGGCGGGCGGACTCCAGGAACTGCAGGGCGCTGGTCGCGTAGAAGCCGTTGCGCAGCGCGGTCCAGGGCAGGCCGGTGGCGCGGAGCAGGTCCTCGGTCGTGGCGTGGTCCCGGCAGGCCTGGAAGCGGGAGTCGTGGGCAGCGCCCATCTGGCTGGTGTACAGGATGCGGCCGACCTTGGCCTTCACGGCGGCGTCGACGGCGGCACGGTGACCGCTGACGCACTCCTCGCCGATGCGGTCGAGGGAGACGAGGAGCAGCTGCTCGGCCCCTTCGAAGGCGTGCATGAGCGAGTCGGGGTCGTCGAAGCTGCCCTGCCGGACGCGGACGCCGCGGTCGGCGAGGTCCCGGGCCTTGCGGGGGTCGCGGACGCTGACGCCGAGGCGGTCGGCGGGGACGCGCTCCAGGAGGCGCTCGACGGTGCGGCGGCCGAGCTTTCCGGTGGCTCCGGTAACGATGATCATTGGGTTCTCCCGACGATGGTTCCGGTGGAATCACTTCAACAGTAACACTGGAAATTCCGATGGAAACAGATTCCCGGTACCATCGGTTCATGGCTACACGCGACTCGACCGACAACCCGCGGCGCCGCATCGTCGAGGCAGCCGTCGAGCTGCTGGAGAACGGCGGTCCTGACGCGGTGAGCACCCGCGCGGTCGCCGCCGCGGCCGGAATGCAGCCGCCGGCGATCTACCGCCTCTTCGGAGACAAGGAGGGGCTCCTGGAGGCCGTCGCCGAGAACGGCTACGCGCAGTTCCTGGAGAGAAAGCGCGCGCAGCTCGACCCCGCCCCGCAGGACCCGGTGGAGGATCTGCGTCGCGGCTGGGACGTGGTGGTCGAGTTCGGGGTCTCCCGCCCCGAGCTGTTCGCGGTGATGAACCGGGCCACCGGCCCTGGATCGGACACGGCACACCGCTCGGGCCTGGAGATCCTCCATGGGCGGGTGCGCCGGCTGGCGGCCGGGGGGTGGCTGCGGGTCGACGAGGAGCTGGCCGCCCAGATCATCCGGGCAACTGGCCAGGGCGCAGTCACCACCTGGCACTCCACGCCCGCGGACCGCCGCAACCCGGCGCTGTTGACCGTCCTGCGTGAGTCCATGGTCGCGGCCGTCACCCGCGCCGAGCCGGCGCTTCCCGCCGCGGAGTCCGGTCCCGCCGCGGCGGCCCGCGCGCTGCGCGCCGCCCTCCCCGACGACTCCGATGTCCTGAGCGACGCGGAGCAGTGCCTGCTGCGTGAGTGGCTCACGCGCCTGGCGGCGGACGGTGGCGCTCCGCGGGCCTGATCGCGCGCCAGGCAGCCGGATATTTCACTGCCCGCCAACGCCAAGATCGACTAAGTTGCGGTGCCATGAGAGGCAGAGACCAGTCGGTGGCCATTGCTGAACTCGATGGTGCCTGGAACAGGTCGTGGCCTGAATGCCCGCCGGAGGCCCGCCGTCTGCGCCACCGGTTCCCGGAGGGCTGGGTCCGTTTCCACGCCCTCCCGGAGGGCAAGAGGTATGCGACCTCAGACGCCGAACACGCCGAGATCCTGCGTCGTCACCACGTACTTCTGGAGGATCTCCTCGGCGGCGTCACGGTCGGCGGCGGAGGGGGATTGGTGGCGATCACCTGTTCCTGGTCCGCGACCAGTTGCCCGACCTCGCGAGACTCCGCGGTCGCTGTCACCACGCCCGGGGCCGTGCACTGGCGAAGCGATGACCTGGCCACCGAGCCGGGCTTCCAGTCGTGGCAGCACCACTACGTCTCCGCGACGGACCTGCACGATCCCGCGCTGGACCAGCTCCTGCTCTGCGCGGCCGACGACATGACCGCCGGAGTCATCCTGACCGAAGCCGCCTGTGCATGGGTTGTCCACCCCTATGACGGTGGCGTGGACATCTTCACCGAGAGCAGCAAGGCGTGCGACCAACTCGCCGACAGACATGCCGAGTGGCTGCCGTCGACGCGGCAGGGAACGTGAGCTGGAACGCCGTCGGGAAGACGAGGGTGACTCGGCAGCTCCGGCCGTGCGGAGATCGCGACTGAGCTCACCGACGAGCACGCGGGGGTGGCGTCGCCACCACCGATGCCCACTTCTGGGGCGTCACCTCCACCGCCGACGGCAGCCGCTTCTACGCCACCATGTCGGCCGGCGGCCACCACTCCCTGGTCGCGGGCGACTTCACCGCCCGTAGCCTGCCGACCGTCAAGGACGACGTGGGTTGCCCGCCACTGTCCCCGACGACACCCGGCCGACCGGCAAGGGCCGTCTGTCCGACGGCGGTTGGCGGATCGCGGTGCTGCGGCCGGCCGGACCTGGCCGACCTGGCCGACCTGGCGGAGCTGCCCCTCCCCGAGACCCGCGGCGTCGACGACCGGCCGGCCTGGCTGAATGGTGCCACCGGTCGCCTACGGGCTGCCGTGCGACGGCACGGGAGCGGACGCCTGGGCGCGGACGTCCGGGCGCGGACGTCCGGGCCGTGCCCGCCGACGGCAGCGGCCGGCCCGCCGTGGCCGTGCTCGCCCGTGACGCGGGAATCCGCGGCCGTCCCCCGATGAGACGGGTCGGGTTCCCCCGGTTCGACCGTCCGACCCGGGCGCGACATCAAATGTTGACACTGCTGTGACAAGTCGTCATGCGTAAAGCCTTCCCCAAGTGCTCACTGTTCTGGCATGTTGCGTTCAAACCCCGTGTGATCCCCTCACGCACGGGCCGATCGGAGGACATGTGTCACCCCTGATATCCCGGCGGCTGGGCCGCCCGGCCGCCGCTCTCGCCGTGCTCGCGGCCATGGCGATCGCCACCCCGACGGCACTCGCGACCGCCGCCCCGGCGACCATCACCCCCACCACCCCCAGCACCCCCACCGCCCCGGTCGCGGCCGAAGCTCCCGTGGCCGAAGCCCCCGCGGCCGGCGCCCCCGCCGCCGCCCCGGGCGCCGCGGCCGCCGGCTGGGCCGCCGGGACCCGCGCCTACCTGGTGATCAGCGCGCCCGCCGACGTCGCCGCCGCCAAGGCCGCGGTCGCCGCGAAGGGCGGCACGGTCTTCGCGAGCTACGACGCGATCGGCGTCATCGTCGCCCACTCGACCACGGCCGGCTTCGCCGCCGCCCTGCGCGGCGTCGCCGGCATCCAGCAGGTCGGCGCCACCCGCACGTCCGACGTGCCGGCCGACGCGTACAGCCCGGCACTGCCCGCCAACCCGGCCCAGTCGGCCACGACGCTCACCGAGTCCAACCGCTGGGACATGACCCAGATCAAGGCCGACCAGGCCTGGGCGGTGACCACCGGTTCGCCCAGCGTCAAGGTCGGCGTGCTCGACACCGGCGTGGACGACCAGCACCAGGACCTCGCACCCAACTTCGACGCCGCCGACTCCGTCTCCTGCGCCTACGGCAAGGCCGACGCCCGCACCGGCGCCTGGCGCGACGTGGACACCCACGGCACCCACGTCGCCGGCACCATCGCGGCCGCGAAGAACGGCAAGGGCGTCATCGGCGTCGCGCCGGGCGTGAAGATCGCCTCGGTCCGGATCGCCGAGCCGACCAGCACCCTCTTCTACGCCGAGAACACGGTCTGCGGCTTCGTCTGGGCCGGTGACCACGGCTTCAAGGTGACCAACAACAGCTACTACACCGACCCGTGGCAGTTCAACTGCCCGAACGACCTCGACCAGGCGGCCATCATCGAGGGCGTCAAGCGCGCCCAGGAGTACGCCGAGGGCAAGGGCTCGCTGCAGGTCGCCGCGGCCGGCAACTCGAACTACGACCTGGCCAACAAGACGACCGACTCGGAGAGCCCCAACGACTCCACCCCGGTCACCCGGACCATCAGCAACGCCTGCCTCGACATCCCCACCGAACTTCCGGGCGTGGTGACCGTCGCTGCCACGGGCAGCGGCAGCGGCAAGGCCTCCTACTCCAACTTCGGCCGGGGCGTCATCGACGTCGCGGCGCCCGGCGGGGACGGCGCCACCGGCGTCTACTCCACCCTGCCCGGCGGCAAGTACGGAACCAAGAGCGGTACCTCGATGGCCTCCCCGCACGTCACCGGCGTGGCCGCGCTGATCGCGAGCACCGACCCGTCGCTGACCCCGGCCGACATCCGGGCCCGCCTCGCCACCCAGGCCAACGACCTGGCCTGCCCGGCCTCGGACAGCCGCTGCACCGGCACCACCGCCAACAACGCCTTCTTCGGCGAGGGCCAGGTCGACGCGCTGAAGGCCGTCGGCTCCACCCCGCCGGCCGGCAAGTACTTCGAGAACCTCACCGACGTGGCGATCACCGACAACACCACCGTGGAGAGCCCGGTCACCGTGACGGGCGTGAGCGGCAACGCCCCCGCCACCCTCAAGGTCGGCGTGGACATCAAGCACACCTACCGCGGTGACCTGGTCATCTCCCTGGTCGCCCCCGACGGCACGGTCTACCTCCTGGAGGACTTCCCGAACGGCGACAGCACCGACAACGTCGCCAAGACCTACACCGTCAACGCCGCCGCGAGCGCGGCCAACGGCACCTGGAAGCTCCGCGTCAAGGACGGCGCCGCGGGCGACGTCGGCACCATCGACGCCTGGAACCTCACCTTCTAGCCGCCGCCCGCACCACCCGCCCGCCCCTACCACGCGCCCGCACCACCCGCCCGCGCCCCGCCGCCCGTCTCCCGGGCGGCGGGGCGCACGGGTGTCGACATCCTCGGCACCGCGCCGACCCTGGGAGGCTCGGCGAAGTAGTCCAGTCGGCCGGTCGCACCAGGCCCTCACGCCCCCGATGGACCTCGGGGGGCGTTCTGAGTCGCTGTGCTCGATTCGACTGTTGACCCGGGTCAGGAGGACCGGTGGGCCGGGGAGTCCGGGTGGGGTCGCATCAGCAGCAGGTCCTCGCCCCAGGAGTCCAGCACCGCAGCGTGGCCGGCGGCCCGGGCGGCCGCCTCGACCCGGGTGAAGAGCTGCTGCTGCGGCGCCACTTCACCGTCCGCGGTGATCCGGGCGACGGTGTCCAGCAGCGCGGCGCTGTCCCAGCCGGGCAGCGGGAACCGGTCCAGCTCCCAGGCCAGGTACTTGTTGTAGGGGCGCGGTCGGCGGTCCAGGGCGAAGAGCAGGTCGAGCAGGAACCCGACACTGGCGGCCGCGTCGAGGTGGCCGGCGAGCGGGTTGCCATCGCGGTGGTTCTTGACCGAGCGGTAGAGCAAGTTGGCGTAGGCGTCCAGCAGGGCGGCGCCGGACCGGAAGGCCTCCTCGGCGCCGAGCCGTCCCATCGAGGCGACGATCCGGGTGACCTCCCCGTCTCGGCGGTCGACCAGCACCCGGGAGCGGGCGATGGCGTACCGCTCCCAGTCGGCGGGCCGGCGGAACCGTTCGAGGGTGGTGACGACCAGGTCGAGCTGCGCGGAGCGGTAGCCGTCGAGCGCGGCCAGCTCGCTCGCCGCGTCGTCGGCGAGAATGACGTAGAGGTCGTGGTCGGAGTGACGGGTGGTCATGCCGTCGTGGGCCCGGGAGCCTTTGAGGACGAGCCCGACGACGGCCGGGTCGGCCGTCGCCTCGGCGACGAACGCCGCGAAATCCAGCGTCACGCCAGCTCCTTGCGCATCAGCGTGCACATCGTCTCGTACCGCTGGAGCGAGCCGTCCTCGGCCTCCACGTCCCATGAGTCGAGCTCGCGGCCGAACGCCCGGTAGCCCAGGCGCTCGTAGAGGGCGCGAGCGCGCGGGTTGCCCTCCTCAACGCCGAGTTCGGCGCGGGTCAGGCCGCGGGCGCCGATCCGCCGCTCGGCCGAGCGGATCAGCAGCGTGCCGATCCCGCAGGACTGCAGGGCCGGGTGGACGCCGAGTTGCCAGAGCGTGCCGGCGCCGGGCCTGACCGTGTAGTCGATGCCGCCGACCGCCACCGGGAGCCCGACCGGCGTGCACACCGCCAGGTAGTCGATCTCGCCCGCCTCGGCACGGCGGATCTGGTGGACGAGCTCGCGTACGTGCTTGGGGGATCCTGCCCAGTTGCAGAACGGCAGGTCCGCTTCGGCGAGGCCGCGCACCGACAGGTGCAGCCTGATCTCGGTCATCGTCGCATCCTTTCGACCCCAACAGCAGCCGTCTGCCAATTCAGCACGCCGGTCCCCGTGCCGTCCAAGGGGTTTCGGACCGGCCCCGACGTCAGCCCGAAGGGTTTGCGCTCCCGACCGGGACCGGGGGGCGGGGCCGGGCGTCGGCGAGAGTCCGGGGCGCCCGGGGCGCCCGGGGCAGCACGGTGACGCCCGTGGGCGGGGAGCCGGCCCGATTCAACCGTCGGCTTGGGGCAGGTGGGCCGGTGGTGCGGAGTTGCTCGGGCGGTGCTGGGCGATGCTGGGCAGACAAGCCGGGGTCGGGCTCGGCGAGGACACCGAGGCCGACCAGGCGGCGGGCCACGGCGGATCCTTCCCGCGACGCACGGCGACGTGCTGGTCGCGCTCGGCCCGGCCCGGCGCAGGGTCTGGCGCACGGCGCGGATCAGGCCGGCCCTCGCGGTCCGCCTCGTTGGCTGAGCGGGACGTCCCGGCCGTCGCCGTCCACCCCGGTGGCTCGGGGGAGGGTCGGTGGGGACCTCTACGATGTGCGCCATGAACACTGGGGGGCCGCAGACGCGGCTCATTGACGGCCGCTTCGAACTGCTCGCACGCCTCGGCGGCGGGGGCATGGGCCTGGTCTGGCGTGCGCGGGACAACGCGCTGCACCGGGAGGTCGCGCTCAAGGAGGTCCGTCCGCCCGACCCGGCGATGGCCGAAGCCGACCCCGATGGCGCCCATGAGCTGCGCGAACGCGTCCTGCGGGAGGCCCGGGCGCTCGCCCGCCTCCAGCACCCCAATGTCGCGGTGATTCACCACATCATCGACACGCCCGAGCACCCGCACCCCTGGCTGGTGATGGAACTCGTCACCGGCGGCAGCCTCGCCGACCGGATCGCCCAGGGCCCGCTCACCGTCCCGGAGGCGGCCCGGATCGGCCGCGGCGTGCTCGCCGCCCTGCGGGCCGCCCACGCGGCCGGCATCCTGCACCGCGACGTCAAGCCGGGCAATGTGCTGCTCCGCCCCGACGGCACCCCGGTCCTCACCGACTTCGGCATCGCCGCCATGCAGGACGCCACCGCGCTCACCGCGACCGGGGCGCTGATCGGCTCGCCCGAGTACATCGCCCCGGAGCGGATCCGCGGTGAGGAGGGCAACCCCTCCTCCGACCTCTGGTCGCTCGGCATGATGCTGTACGTCGCGGTCGAGGGTCACCACCCGCTGCGCCGCGGCACCACGCTGGCCACCCTCGCCGCCGTCCTGGACGAGCCGCTTCCGCCGCCCGCCCGCTCGGGCCCGCTCGGGCCGGTCCTGGCGGCCGTCCTGGGCCGCGATCCCAGGCTTCGGCCCGACGCCGACCAGCTGGACCGCGCGCTCGCCGCCGCCGAGCAGAGCGGCACGCCGGCCGCTCCGGCGCCGGCCTGGGCACCGACGTTCCTCGACACGCCGCACCCCGGCGCCCCCGTGGGCGGCGTGGCGCACCCGGACCCGGCGACGTACCGGCTCGTCGCCCCCACCGGCCCGGGCTACGCCGTGCCCGGCGGCCCGTTCGACGCCCCGCCCACCGGCGCGGTCCTGCCGCAGCCCCCGGCGCCCGCCCGCAGGCGGGCCGGCCTGGCCGTGACCCTCTCGGTCGCCGCCGTGGTGCTCACCGGATCCCTCGTGTGGGCCCTGCTCCCCGACGGCACCGACGGCCACAACGCGGCCCCGGCCACCGGGGGTTCGGCCGGCCCGGCGGCTGCGCCCGCGTCCTCCGGCCCGTCCGTCCCGTCCGGCTCTGCCGGCTCGTCCGTCCCACCGACCCCGGCCGCCGTCCCGACCATCACGGCGGACCGGACCGCCACCCCGGCGGCCAAGGACCTCCTCACCCCCGACGGCGTCCGCACCGTCGTGGCCGCGCTGACCGCCCAGACGGGCGGGACCAAGGTCAAGGAACTCACCGTCTACCCCGGCTACGCCATGGCCCAGGTCCCGACAGCCGACGGGCGCAGCTACGACTGGTACGACTACCGGGACGGCAAGATCACCCGCCGCACCGGTAGCACCATGGGCAAGGACAAGCCGGTCGACCTCGCCCAGTACGACTGGAACGTCCTGCCCGACCTCCTGAAGGCGGCCGACAACCGCCTCAACGTCCCCGACCCGACCAGCCGTTACCTGATCATCGGCCCCGACAGCTCCGACGGGTCCCCGGCCATCCGGGTCTACCTCTCGGGCGACCACGGCCACTCCGGCTTCCTCTGGGCCGACCCGAAGGGCAAGATCGGCCGCACCTTCCCAGCCGAATGACCCCCTTGCCGGGCGGGGCCGCCGGTTCCAGCAGCACCGGGTTCCAAGCAGTGCCGGGTTCCAGCCGTCCGGGTTTCCGACCGTCCGGGTTCCCGGTGTCGGTGCTGACCTGCCAGGTTCATCGTGCATCATGGACGCCGCCCTCACCCAGACCGGCCCGGCCCGCCCAGGCCCAGGCCGCCTTCCCCCCGCGGAGCGCCTTCCCCATGAACACCTCCCGCCTGCTGGGCCGGGCCGCCACCGTCACGGCGGTCGTGGCCGGAACCCTCGTCCTGGCCGTGCCGGCCTTCGCCCATGTGGAGGTCGAGTCCGAGACGGCCCAGGCACTGGCGACCAACGCCACCGTCACCTTCACCGCCGAGGCCGAGTCGACCACCGCCGGCCTCGCCAAGTTCCAGGTCGTCCTGCCCGAAGGCATTGCCCCCGCCGACGTGGCCCTGGCCGACGCCCCGGCCGGCTGGACCCTCGCCGCCACGCCCGACGGCTTCACGGTCGGCGGCCCTGCGCTCGCCCCGGGCAAGGACGCCGTCTACAAGATCACCATCAAGCAGCTGCCCAACGCCGACGAGCTGGTCTTCAAGACCCTGGAGACCTACAGCGACGGCCGTATCGACCGCTGGATCGAACTGCCCAAGGCCGGCACCGAGCCCGAGCACCCCGCACCCACTCTCAAGCTCGCCGCCGCCGCGCCGGGAGCCACCCCCATCGGCACGCCGTCCGCCGCGCCCTCCGCCGCAACGTCCGCCGCGTCCGCCGCCGCCACGCCGTCCGCGTCCGCCAGCGCCTCGGCGTCGGCCGTCCCGTCGGTGCCGGGCACCCCGGGGGGCGCCCCGAGCGTGACGGCCTCGCCCGGCGTGACGGCGACCGCCTCGACCGGCGGCTCGTCGTCCGCCGCCCCCATCGCCATCGGTGCCGCCGTGGTGGTCGTGCTCGCTGCGGGCGGTGCCTGGTGGTGGCGCCGCAAGCGCACCGGCGCCGGCTGACGTCCCGCAACCGCCGTCGCAGTGCCCGGCCCTCGTGCTGCGAGGGCCGGGCACAGCGTTGCAGGTGGCAGGTGGCAGGTCGCAGGTCCCGCTCAGTCGATGTGCAGGGTGAGTTCGGCGGTGTGCAGTTGCCCCGCGGTCTGGAACTGGAGGAATACCCGCCAGTCGCCGGGCTCGGCGAGCAGGGCCCGGAAGCTCAGGGTGGGCCCGCCGTGGTCACCGTTCACCGGGTTCGCGGGGTGGAGGTGGGCCAGTGCCTGGTCGCCTTCGTGGAAGGCGCTGAGGTGGGCGTAGCTGTCGAGGTAGGGCTGGAGGTCGGTGACCGGGCGGCCGTCCTGGCTGATGGTGGCAACCAACTGGTTTGCGCCGGTCGTCGGTTGGGCGTGCAGGGTGACGGTGTAGCCGTCGACGGTGGTGCTGTCGCTCGGGGCGGGCAGGGGCACCGGGGCCTCCTTGCCGGGCACCGTCACGGTACGGCTGAGGACGAGCTCCGTGGCGTGGGCGCCGGTGTTCGGGATGAAGTCGGCGTACAGCCGCCAGGTGCCCGGAGCGAGGGCGGCGAGGCCGGCGGTCCAGGTGCCGTCGTCGGCCATGTCCGGGTGCAGGTGCTGGAAGCCGGTGAGGTCGGTGCGGATGGCGTAGAGGTGCAGCTTCCGGGTCTGGTGGACGGCGAAGTCGGTGACCGGGGAGCCGTCGGGGCCCGTGACGGTGAACTGGAAGGCCGTCGGTCGCCCGGCGGGAACACCGCAGGTCGCGAGGTTCAACCGGTAGCCGTCCTGCGTGGCGGCGAGGCCACGGGCGAGGCCCTGGGAGGTACCCGCCGGGTGGGCCGTCCCGGGCATCCCCGGCATGCTCGCCGTCGTGGCGCGCGGGGATCCTCTCCACGGGGAACCTGTTGGAGTCGACGGGACGGTCGCCGCCATCACGAGAACGAGCAGCGTGGGTACGCAGGCCGCCAGCAGCCGACCTCGGGAGAACGGACGAGGGGGAGCAGCAGTCATCGGCAGGTCTTTCCCGTAGCGGGCGCGCCGAAGCACGCGCCGGGCGGAGCCGAGGGGACCCGGCATCACTGCAACTGGAGACCTGGGACGGGGAAGCGCGATAACCGAAAGTCGGGACGGGAGCGCAACTCCCTGCGTGGCACCGACGGCGATCGGTGCCACGCAGGGCGCGTGGTGGGGCGGGCGCGGACGGTTCGACCTGCGCGGTGGGGGCTGCGGAGCGCATGGTGATGGCCCCGGGGAGGGTCGTACGGATTGCCCTGCGCGGGCTCCCGGGGCCGCGCTACAGGCCCGCCCCCCGAGCCCCCCGCTTCAGCCCGCG
>NZ_JBHJUK010000191.1:0-13450 GCF_042266225.1 Kitasatospora sp. NPDC056181 | reverse complement strand
CCCCTGGCCCGGGGGGGCGGGGGCCCCCCCCGCCCGGGTCCGGAGCGGGGTCTGGTCGGATGGACCCGGCGCCGGGCCGTGGGGGTGACCCGGCGCCGGGCGTCGGGGAAGCCGGCGCGGCCGGGGCTGTCAGCTCTCGCGGACGGTGATGTCGTCGCACCAGCCGTAGCCGGTGCCGGTGCGGGCGTAGCAGTAGATCCTGGCGGTGGTGGTGTTCGGGCCGGTGGTGAAGGTGACCGAGGCCGGGGTGAAGGAGGTGCCGGTGAAGAGCGTGCGCTCGGAGGAGCCGGCCGCGTCGTACTGCTTGGCACCGAGGGAGAGTTCGGTGCCGCTCGCGGAGACCTTGCCCCAGCCGCTGAGGGTGTAGGTGGCGCCGGGCCTGACCTGGATGATCTGCTCGGCGGCGGCCTGGGCGGGACCGACCTTCACGGCGCGGCTGCCGCCGTGGTGGGTGGCGGTGTCGAGGGTGACGCCGCCGTAGCTGGTCCACGGGTTGAGGGCGGAGTTCTCGAAGCCCGCGTTGCGGACCAGGTTGACCGGGCTGCACGTGCTGTCGTCGAACGCGGACGCCTGGTGGAAGCCCCGGTCGGGACGGCAGACCTGCGGCAGCGCGTTGCCGAAGTAGTCCTTGCCGCCGAGGGTCGGGATCGCGGTGCCGGTGCCGCGGACCGGCGAGCCCTCGCTCAGCTTGTAGTCCTCCGGGGTGGTGCCGCCCGCGTTGACGAACTGCGGGTCGTACGTCTTCTTCTCCGGGTCGGCCGGCTCGTTGGCGGGGTGGTTGCCGAAGAAGGTGTTGGCGGCCCAGGTGAAGTCGGCGGCGTTGTACGTGCCGTTGCCGTCCAGGCCGTCGAAGCCGCCGCTGCCGAGGTTGTGGAGGACGTTGTTGGTGAAGCGCGCCTTGGTGACGCCGTAGCCGTCCTGGACGATGTCCGCGGTGGAGCCGGCCGGCAGGTAGACGGTGTTCTGGTAGAGGTCGGCGCTGTTCTCGCCGGAGGCCGCCAGCCAGCGGTCCTTGTCGTGGTGGCTGAGGTTGTAGCGCACGACCGTGCCGGTGCTGCTGGAGCCGGCACCACAGGCCCCGCAGAACAGCATGAAGCCGCCCTCGTTGTCGTGGCTGTGGTTGAACTGGAAGACCGCCCGGTTGTTGCCGTAGTCGGAGTCGAACGCCATGCCGTCGCCGTTGCCCGGAAGCCTGCGGACGTGGTGGACCTCGTTGTACTGGATGAGGGCGTCGTCGGAGTTGATCGTCCAGATCCCCGCGTTCGAGCCCATCGGGCGCATGGCGATGTCGTAGGCGGTGTTGTGCTCGACCAGGCCGTGGTCGGCGGCGCGCAGGACGATGCCGTCACCACCGGTGTTGCTGATGGTGTTGCCGCGGAAGACCAGACGCGTGTTGGCGCGCCAGTTGTTCTTCGTGCCGCAGTCGTCGCCGGTGCCGTACTGGGGGCGGCACATCCAGGTGGTGCGGTTGGTCAGACCCTCGCGGTCGACGTTGTCGATGCGCGAGTTCTGGACGAGGACGTCGTCGAAGTTGGTGGGGGTGGTGGTGCCGGAGACCCGGAACTGGATGCCGTTGGACCACTTGGTGGCGTCGCCGTTGACGTCGTGGACGTAGACGTCGTCGACGACGTAGTGGGTGCCGACGCCGTCGGGCAGGTCGGCGATCTCGACCAGCAGGCCGTTGCGCTCGCGCTTGGTGGCGGCGGTGTCCTTGAAGGTGATCTCCAGGTCGCGGATCTCCCACTGCTCGACGTCGGAGAGGTGGACGGCGGCCTTCTCGCCGGTGGCCGCGCTGCCGGCGACGACCGGGCGGGCGGTGCCGGGGCCGTACGCGGCGAGCGTGATCGGTGCCGCGGCGCTGCCGGAGCCCTGCGGCTTCAGGGTGCCGGTGCAGGTCGCCCCGCGCTTGAGCAGCAGCCGGTCGCCCGGCCCGAAGACGTACGCGTTGGCGGTGGCCAGGCCGTTCCACGGATTGGCCTGGCTGCCGTCACCGTTCGACGCGGCCGAGCAGTCCAGGTACCGCGTGGTGCCGCCCGCGGCGGCCGCCTCCGGTGCCGACAGGGACACCGGGAGGACGAACAGCGACGCGGCCGCCGCGATGGCGGCGGCACGTCTCGGCGTGGGGTTCAGGTGCATGGGGGACTCCCGAGGTGGGGGAGGGAGGAGGGGAAGTGGGCGCCCGCCCGCACCCTAGGGCGATCGTCTGATCGGGTCAATCCATTGCGGGCTCATCGATCGATATTTGATCGAAAAGCCCGAGTATCGATCATACGATCCCCCTTCGCACCGCCTCGCGCGCCGGTCACCGAACGCATCCGCCGAGGGGGTTTCTGTCACCGAGGGTGGCAATACGTAGGGACCCGCATTGAACACCCATCGATCGACACGCTGTGCTGGAGGTGCCGCAGCACCCGGCGCGGCCCGAGGATCGAGCAGGTGGACGAGATGATCGCAATCGCCGGCAGGCATCAGGCCGACTCTGCCCCGCGGACCGCGGTCTACCTGCGCACCTACCCCTTCGACACGACCGCGATGGAGTGCCCCCGCCGGGCACTGGAGGAGCTGGCCGCGCAGGCAGGGCTGCCGGAGCCGACCGTCTACCTGGACAACGGCCTGCGCCCGGAGGACGGACTGCCGGCCCTGGACGCGCTGCTGGGCGCCGTCCGCGCGGGCATCTTCGACACGGTCCTGGTCCCGGGGCCATTCGTGTTCGGCCTCGACGACGCCCGGGCGCGGACGGTGGTCGAGGAGCTGGAGCGGCACTCCTGCCAGGTGCTGGAGCTGCCGGCGCACGGCGTTCACCCGGGTTCGGTCCCGGTCCGGGTCTGCGCACCGGTCCCCGTCCGGGTCTGCGCACCGGTCCCCGTCCGGGTCTGCGCACCGAGCGCCGCCCACTCCCCCGCCCCGGCGGCGGTCCCGCCCTCCGCCGCGTCCCCCGCCGCGTCCCCCGCCGCGGAGGCGGTCACGGCGGTGGTCACGGAGGCGGTTCCGTTCGCGGCCCGCGTGCGTCGGCGGGTAGCGGTGGTGGGGCCGGGGCTCGTGGGCTGAGGCCCCGGCACCACGCGACGGCGGCCGGTCAGGACACGGGACGTACCATGATCATGGACTCCAGCTTGTCGGTGCTGTTCCACAGGAGCTGGATGCTGGTACCGGTGGCCGGGACCTTGACGCTGTTGTACGGGTTCTCGGCGTCCCAGTACACGCCGGTGCGGTCGTTGAACTCGGCGACGCCCGGCAGGCTCGGCACGGTGACCGGGACGTCGGCCCGCGGCAGGGTGAGGCTGTCGGTCGCCTCGGAGCCGAAGGTGGAGTCGTAGCTCTGGACCCGGGTGTTCATCAGCCGGCCGTCCTTCCAGCGGAGCGGCACGGGGTGCGCGTCGACCGGCAGCACGAGGCCGGATCCCGGGTGGTCGTGGACGTTGTTGTCACTCTGCGAAGCATCCCAGAACCAGATCAGCAGGCCGTTCTGGTAGGGGAAGTGCTCGACCCGGCGCGGGCGTCGGGCCGATCCGAAGACGTACGGACCGGTGCGCAGGGTGCTGTCGTAGGAGACGTACTGGCGGTTCTCGACCAGCTAGTACTGCCCGTGCTGCTGGGTGAAGGTGCCGGTGGTGCGGGTGAAGCCCTTGGCCGCCCAGCCGTTGTCGCCGTTCTCCGCCCCGTCGGCGAACAGGACGGTGGTGCCGTCGGCGGTGAGGGACAGCTCGTCCAGCGCGAGGCCCTTGAGGTGGGTGCTGCCGTCGGTGGTCACCCGGAAGCGGATCTTGACCTGCCGGCCCGCGTAGGCGTCGAGCGGGTAGGTGAGGGTGCCCCAGGCGCCGGCGGAGGTACCGCTGAGGGAGGGGGCGCCGCCGGCATTGACCGGGATCGGGGCGCCGTCGAAGGTGCCCGGCAGTGCGGTCCACTCGCCACCGCCGTCGGTGGACACCTCGGCGTAGGCGTAGTCGAAGTCGCGCTCCAGCTCGTACCAGCCCGCGGCGGTGAGCGTCGCCGAGGTGCGGCCGGTCAGGTCGAGGTCGCGCGCCAGGGTGACGTTCTGGTTGTCGGCGCTGCCGCTCCACCACTCGGTGGCGCCCGCCCGGGGCGTGTTGATCACGGTGGTGACGGTCTTCTTCGGCAACTCGACCACGACGGCCTGCGGCAGCGTGGTGTTGAACTCCACCGGGCCGGTGCGGTGCACCGAGAGCGTCCCGGCGGTGGCCTTGTCGTAGGTGAGCCACCCCAGTTGGAGCTTGCTCCACGCGTCCAGGTCGGCCGGGCGGTCGCCGATCTCGTCCCGTCCCTCGCCGAGCCAGGAGCCGGAGTTCATCAGCGACCAGTAGCCGACCGAGTTGTCGACGCCGTGACCGGTGGTGTCGTAGAGGTCGGGCAGGCCGAGGTCGTGGCCGAACTCGTGGGCGAAGACGCCGAGTCCACCGTTCTCGGCCTGCATGGTGTAGTCGCCGGCCCAGATGCCGGTGGCGCCGACGGGGGTGCCGCCGAGCCTGTTCCCGGTGGGGCCGGTCCGCCCGGAGCCCGAGCCGTAGACGTAGCTGCGGTGCGCCCACAGCGCGTCGGAGCCCTGGGCGCCACCGCCCGCGGACTCGTCGACGCCCGCGTGGACGATCTGGAAGTGGTCGACGTAACCGTCCGGCTCGTTGAACTCGCCGTCGCCGTCGAAGTCGTAGCGGTCCCACTGGTCGTACTCGGCGATCGCGGCACGGATCTGTTCGTCGGTGCGGCCCGCGGCCTTCTGACCGGCGACCCAGGCGTCGACGGCGTCGCGGATCAGGTCCTGGGCGTTGGAACAGACGTTGTCGCCACACCAGTTGGAGCCGTAGCGGGCCTCGTTCCAGGGCACCTCGACCCAGTCGGTGGCGGTGCCCTCGACGGAGTACCGGCCCGAGGACTGCTTCTCGTAGTAGGTCTTCAGCGAGTCCTTGGTGCTGCTGAAGTAGAGGTCCTGGTAGTGGGCCCGGTCGTAATCGGGCTGCCAGGCGGTGGAGTTGTCCGCCGTCCGGTCGGGGCGGGCGATGCTGTTGTGCAGCGGTCCGGGCGTGCCGCCGTACTTGGGCCTGCCGTCGTGCAGGGTGGTGGTGTCGACCTGGTCGCCGAACTCGACCAGGATGGTGAAGATCCGGTCGGTGCGCTGACGGGCGAGTTCGACGTACTGGCCGTCGCCCAGTTTGACGGCGGTGCTGGTGCCGCGGCGCTCGACGGTGGCGGTGCCGGCGACCAGCTGTTCGGTGGCGGCCTTGCGGGCGGCCTCGGTCTTCTCGGTGAGGGGGCCGGGCAGGTTGTGCTCGACCGCGCGAGCCGCCTGGACGTCGGCGGGGTCGGGCGTGACGTCGGGGCCGGCGGCGGCCGAGGCGCTGGGCGGCAGCAGGATCAGGCCCATGGTGGCGGCGACCGCGGCGGCGGTGGCCGCGGCGAGGGTGCGGGATGTCTTCACGAGGGGTCGTCGTCCTTCTTTCGGTAGTGGGCGGGTCGGCTCGTCAGGTGTCAGC
This sequence comes from Kitasatospora sp. NPDC056181, assembly GCF_042266225.1. Taxonomy (NCBI): domain Bacteria; kingdom Bacillati; phylum Actinomycetota; class Actinomycetes; order Kitasatosporales; family Streptomycetaceae; genus Kitasatospora; species Kitasatospora sp. NPDC056181. The sequence continues at coordinate 7,964 of NZ_JBHJUK010000191.1, read as the reverse complement.
TGGGGGGCGGTCGGCGCCCGGCGGGTGCCGGCGAAGACCGGAAGCTCGACTCCCGGCGGGTTCAGGAGGTCGGGGCCGGCGCGGGCGCGAGGCCGAGGGCGCGGGCCAGCACCCGGCGACGTTCGGCGGCTTCGGCGGTGGCGAGCAGGGCGCTGAGGACGGCTGTGCGGGCCTGGCCCGCGCGCAGTGTGCCGGCCGGGACGGCGCCGGCGGCGACCAGGTCCACCGCACCGCCGTTGGTGGCGAGTTCCGCGACGGGACCGGCCGGGACCCGGGTGCTCAGCGCGACGAGCACGCCGCGCTCGGTGGCCTCGGCGACGGCCTCGACGAACGCGGGTGTGGCGTTCCCGGCGCCGCTGCCGACCAGCACGACGCCCTGCGCGCCGCCCGCGACGGCGGCCCGCAGCAGCATCGGGTCGGCGTCCGCGTGGTGCGTCACCACATCGACGCGCAGGGGGAGTTCGGGAACCGTCCGGGGCGGGGGCGGAAGCGGCGCGGTACGCGAGGGCAGCGCGTGGACGCTCACCGTCTCGCCGCGGACCTCGCCGATCGGCCCGGAGTCGGGCGCGGCGAAGGCGTCGGTGGCCACCGTGTGGTACTTGACGGTGCCTCGGGCGGCGAACACCTTCCCGTCGAAGACCACCAGCGTGCCCATCCCGGAGACCGCCGAGGCGGTGAGGACGGCGTCGTGCAGGTTGCCCGGCCCGTCGTCGGCGTTGCCGTCGAACGGGTGCATCGCGCCGGTGAACACCACCGGGCGCGGGTCGTGATGGTGGAGGTCGCTCAGGAACGCGCTCTCCTCCAGGGTGTCGGTTCCGTGCGTGACGACGATGCCGTCCACCTCCGGCCTGGCCAGGATCTCGTGGATGCGGCGCAGGAGGGTCAGTTGGTGGGCGGTGGTCATCAGCGGGCCGTCCAGGCTGCACAGGTCGTCGAGTTCGACGGAGACACCGGGCGGGACGGCCGCGCGGGAGAGGACCTCCCACCCGGTGGCGCTCGCGGTGTAGCCGGTTCCGCGCCGGCGGGCGGAGATGGTGCCTCCGGTGGTGATGACGACGATCCGTCCCATGAGCCTCGTCCGTTCTGTGCTGTGCGTTGTTCGCGGACCCGGCGGTGGTGCCGGGCCGCTGGGGATTCGGGTGGTGGCCGGGCCCGGACCGCTGTGGGGCACGGTCCGGGCCCGGCCGTCGGGGCCGTCCGCCGGTTCGGGTCGTGGCGGCACACTCCGTCGGGTGCCGGCGGACCGTCGGGCGGGCGCCACGGAGCCGGGGGCCTGGGGCCGGGGGCCTGGGGCCGGAGGGGATGGTCAGGAGGCCGAGCAGATGGTGAGGTACGTCTGCCTGGTGCAGCTCACGGTCGCCGACGCGGTCGCCGTGCCGCCCTTGTTGTCGGTGACGGTCAGGCGGGCCTGGTAGGTGGCGGTGGCCTCCGGGTAGGTGTGACCGGGCTTGAGCTCGGTTCCGCTGGTGCCGTCGCCGAAGTCCCAGCGGTACGAGGCGATGGTGCCGTCCGGGTCGAAGGCGTCGCTCGCGTCGAACCCGCACCAGGCCGCCGCGGTGCAGAAGCGGCTGAACGAGGCGACCGGCTTCTCGTTGAGTGCGGGGTCCGTGGCGCGGACGTAGGCGCTGTTGCGGCTCGTGCGGCCGGCGGAGTCGGTGACGGTCAGCTTGGCCTGCTTGACGCCGTAGGAGGCGTAGGTGTGGACGGGCTTGACGCCGGTTCCGGTGGTGCCGTCACCGAAGTCCCAGCTGTAGCTCGGGCCGCTGCCGCCGGTGAGCGAGGCGTCGAAGGTGCAGGTCTTGCCGGAGGCGTCGCAGGTGGCGACGAAGGTGGCGTCGGGGCCCGCCGTGCCGCCGGCCGGGAAGACCGTCGTGTCGGTGAGGTCGAGGAGGGGTTCCTTGACGCCGTCGCCGGAGGTGTCGGTCCAGTTGGCGTTGCCGGCGGCCACGATCCGGTCGCGGACGGCGAGGACGCCGGCGCGGTTCACGGCCCGGTTGGGGCCGCGGGTGAGCCAGGCGGCCGCGCCGGCGACGGCGGGGGCGGCCTGGGAGGTGCCGCTGTAGTTGGAGTAGCCGCCGTTCTTGAACGTGGACTGGATGCAGTCGCCGGGGGCGGCGATGTCCACGCCCCGGCCGAAGTTGCTGTAGTTGGAGAGCGTGTCGTCCTTGTTGGTGTTGTTCTTGTTGCACCAGGCGAAGCTGCCGCGGCCGCCGGGCTTGCCGTCCGCGTCGCTGAGCGAGGAGACGGTGATGGCGTCGGGCACGTTGGCGGGGCTCTGGTTGGACACGTCCCGGTGGTCGTTGCCCGCCGAGACGACGACCACGATCCCCTTGGCGATCGCCCGGTTGACCGCGTCGTTGACCGCCCGCTCGGTGCCGTCGAAGCCGATGCTGATGTTGGCGACCTCGATCTCGTCGGCGTGGGCGGTCACCCAGTCGATGCCGTTGACGATCTCCTCGGTCGAGCCCTCACCGTCCTTGTTGAGGGACTTGACCGACCAGAGCCGGGCGCCGGGGGCGACACCGACGTAGCCGATGCCGTTGTCCAGACCGCCGACGATCCCGGCTACGTTGGAACCGTGACCGTTGTCGTCGTATCCGGCGTTCTCCACACAGGTGCTGACGCCCACGCAGTTGACTCGCCGGACCACGTTGAGGTCCGGGTGGTAGTAGTCGATGCCGGAGTCGATGACCGCGACGTCGACGTCCACCCGCTGGTCGAGACCGTCGCCGACCTTCAGCCCGGCGTTGGCCGGCGCCCCTGTGCGGCTGGTGCCGTTCGGGGTCGCCTGCCCGTCGGCGCGGCCGGTGGCGGAGGCCTCGACGTAGGCGACGTTCGGGTCGGACCGCAGGGCGTTCACGGCCGCGGGGGTGAGCTCCGCCGAGAAGCCGTCGAGGGCGGAGCGGTACACGGAGCCGAGCCCGACACCGGGCACCGAGCGGGCGACGGTGACGGGATCGACGACCGCGCCGTCCTTCAGGACCACGATGTAGTCGGCGGCGGGGCCTTCCGCCGGGGCGGCCGACGCCGGGGCTATCGAACCGATCCCGGTCAAGGCCGCCAGCATCACGCCGGCGAGCGCTGCTGAGCGCTTCATACGTCCTCCTTGTGGGGGCTGGGAGTTGACGAGAAGGCTAGGGCTCCCGGAGCCGTTTGGATCCACCGGTTTCCCGCCGATGGCGGTAAACCGACAGCCCGTGAGACAGGGCGGTTACGTGCACGTTTCGGGCCTGTGGGACCGGCGCCCGCCGGGTCCGAACGCAGTCCCGGCCCCGCCTCCACCCCCAGCCCCGGCCCCGGCCCCGGCCCCGGCCCCGGCCCCGGCCCCGGCGGGAAACGGCGCCGCGCCCGGCGTCAGCCCTCGTGGGCCGTCGCCGGGCGCGGTGCGGGCGACGTGGGTCGCCCCGGAGGAACGGCTCGGGATCAGCCGATGCCGCAGGTCATGTACCACTGCAGCCTGGTGCAGGTGACGGTGGCGGAGGCACTGCCGCTTCCGCCCTGCGCATCCGTGACCGTCAGCGTCGTCCGGTACGTGCCGGAGGCGGTCGACGGGAACTCGTGGCTGACGGCGGCCCCGCTGCCGGTGGTGCCGTCACCGAAGTTCCAGCTGTACGAGGCGATCCTGCCGTCGGGGTCGTAGGAGCCGGCGGAGTCCAGCGAGCAGTGGCCGTTGACGGTGCAGAAGCCGCCGATCCTGGCAACCGGCTTGTCGTTGTGGCCCGGCTCCAGCAGCCGGAAGGTGGTCTGGTTGCGGCCGGTGCGCCCGGAGGCGTCGGTCGCGGTCAGCTTCACCGTGTAGGTGCCGTAGGAGGCGTAGGTGTGGACGGGCTTGACGCCGGTTCCGGTGGTGCCGTCACCGAAGTCCCAGCTGTAGCTCAGGCCGCTGCCGCCGGTGAGCGAGGCGTCGAAGGTGCACGCGCGGCTCGCCCGGTCACAGTCCGGGACGAAGGTGGCGTCCGGGGCGGCGGTCCCGCCCGCGGGGAAGACGGCCGTGCTGGTGAGGTCGAGGAGGGGTTCCTTGACGCCGTCGCCGGAGTTGTCGGTCCAGTTGGCGTTGCCGGCGGCCACGATCCGGTCGCGGACGGCGAGGACGCCGGCGCGGTTCACGGCCCGGTTGGGGCCGCGGGTGAGCCAGGCGGCCGCGCCGGCCACGTGCGGGGCGGCCTGCGAGGTGCCGCTGTAGTTGGAGTAGCCGCCGTCCTTGTAGGCGGACCGGATGCAGTCGCCGGGGGCGGCGATGTCCACGCCCCGGCCGAAGTTGCTGTAGTTGGAGAGCGTGTCGTCCTTGTTGGTGTTGTTCTTGTTGCACCAGCCGAAGTCGCCCAGGCCGCCCGGCTTGCCGTCCCCGTCGCTGAGCGAGGAGACGGTGATGGCGTCGGGAACGTTGGCGGGGCTCTGGTTGGACACGTCCCGGTGGTCGTTGCCCGCCGAGACGACCACGACGATCCCCTTGGCGATCGCCCGGTTGACCGCGTCGTTGACCGCCTGCACCGTGCCGTCGAAGCCGATGCTGATGTTGGCGACCTCGATCTCGTCGGCGTGGGCGGTCACCCAGTCGATGCCGTTGACGATCTCCTCGGTCGAGCCACTGCCCTTGTCGTTCAACGCCTTCACCGACCAGAGGCGGGCGCCGGGGGCCACGCCGACGTAGCCGATGCCGTTGTCCAGACCGCCGACGATCCCGGCGACGTTGGAACCGTGGCCGTTGTCGTCGATGCCGGCGTTCTCGACGCACGAGGTGACGGCCACGCAGTTCACCCGGCGGACCACGTTGAGGTCGGGGTGGGTGTAGTCGATCCCGGAGTCGATGACCGCGACGTCGACGTCCACCCGCTGGTCGAGACCGTCACCGACCTTCAACCCGGTGTTCGCGGTGGCCCCGATCCGGGCCGCACCGTTGGGGACCGCCTGGCCGTCGGCGTGGCCGGTGACGGAGGCCTCGACGTAGGCGACGTCCGGGTCCGAGCGCAGGGCGCTCACGGCAGCAGGGGTGAGCGCCGCCGAGAAGCCGGTGAGCGCCGAACGGTAGACCGAGCCGAGCTCGACCCCGCGCACCGAACGCGCGACCGCGGCGGGATCGGCCGTCGCACCGTCCTTCAGCACCACGACGTACCGGGCGCGTTCCTGCTCCGTCGCGCCAGTGCCCTGGGCGGACGCCGGACAGGTGCTCAGACCGGTGACCGCGGCCAGCACCAGGCCCGCGGATATCGCGAACCGCTTCATGCTTCCTCCATGTGGGGGTTGGGAGTTGGGCAGAGACTAGGGCCGCGGAAGCCGATTGGACCCGACGGTTCACCGCCACTGGCGGCAACCCGACACCCGCCGACCCCCGGGCGCGGTGCCCCTACGATGGGCTGCGCCGCCGCCGGGGCCCACCGGCCCGGTTCACCCCGCAGCAGAGGAGGACGGACCGTGCTCGAAGCCCTTGGAGTCTCCGCGCAGGAGGAGGCGCTCTACCGCGTCCTGCTCCACGATCCGGACCGGACGCTGGCCGAACTGGCGGAGGGAACCGGGCAGGACGCCTCCGGACTGCGCCGCAGGCTGCGGGAGTTGGAGGCCAAGGGCCTGCTCACCAAGACCCCCACCCGCCCCGTCCGCTTCCGGCCGGCCCCGCCCGAACTCGCGCTGGAGGTCCTGGCGCTCAGCGCGCGCCAACGCGTCGACCGGGCCCGGATCGCCGCCGCCGACCTGGCCGAACTGTGGCGGGCCGGGCGCGACAGCGGGGAGCCCACCGTCGAGGTGGTCCAGGGCGACGAGGCCAACACCCTGCACTTCGAGCAGGTGCAGCAGTCGACCAGGGAGGAGGTGCTGATCCTCGACAAGCCGCCCTACGTCGAGGAGGGCGTGGCCGGCCAGACGGACGTCCAACTGGAACTGATGGCCCGCGGCGTGCAGTACCGCACGGTGTACGACCGCACGGCCATCGCCGAGCCCGGGCAGCTCGCCCTGGCCCGCCGGCTCACCCAGCACGGCGAATCCGCCCGGGTCGTCGAGGGGCTCCCGATGAAGCTGCTGATCGCCGACCGGCGGATCGCCCTGGTGCCCGTCGTGCTGGACGGCGAGCGGCAGACCGTCGTGCTGCGCGCCTCCCCCCTACTGGACGGCCTGCTCGCGCTCTTCGAGGCCCAGTGGGAGCGCGGCACCCCGCTGTGGGGGCGCGGCCGACCGGCCGCCGAGCTCGGCGAGGAGGACATCCAACTCCTCGGCTACGCCGCCGCGGGCTGGACGGACGAGATCATCGCCCGCCGGATCGGGGTCAACAAGCGCACGGTGGAACGCCGGATGCGACGGCTGATGGACTCCCTGGGCGCCCGGACCAGGTTCCAGGCGGGCCTGCAGGCCGGCCGCCGCGGCCTGCTCGGCTGAAGGTCCCTCCGTCCGGTCGGGCCCCCCGTCACTCCGCGAGCCCGCGCCGACTCGCCTGGAGGCCCGCCTGGAAGCGGGTGCGTGCCCCCAGCGCGTCCATGAGGCTCCGCATCCGGCGCTCCACCGTACGTTTGCCCAGACCGGTGCGCCGCGCGATCGCGTCGTCGGTGTATCCCGCAGCCGCGTACCCGAGCATGCGCCGGCTCGCGGTGTCCAGGCCCTCCTGCCGCGGCAGCGACCACAGCGGCGTGCCGTGCTCCCAGAGGCACTCGAAGAGCGCGAGCAGGCCGTCCAGCAGCGGGGAGGGCTCCAGCACCACGCTCTCCCGGGGCTCGGAGAAGACGAGCGGGAGCAGTCCGGAACTCCGGTCGGTGATCAGCATCTTCAGCGGCACACCGTTCACCACCCGGGCCTGCTCACCCGCCCGCGCCAACTGCTCGGCCCGCTCGAACTGGCCCGGATCCTCCAACGAGCGGCTGTCGTACACGGTGCGGTACGTCACGCCGCGGGCCATCAGCTCCAACTGCAGGTCGTGCTGGGGCTCCACGCCGTCGGCCAGGTACGGCGGCTTGTCCAGGATCAGGACCTCCGCGCGGGCGGCCAGCTGGGCCTGGAGGTAGCGCCTGGTGTTCGCCTCGGGACCGCGCACGACCATGAGCGGGACCTCGCGGGACCGCGCCCCGCCCTGCCGGATCGCGGCGAACTCTGCGGCGGCGGCCCTCGCAGTCTCGATCCGCTGGTGCTCGTCGAGTGCCAGGACCTCGATCGCGAGGTCGGGCGGCGCCGCCCGGAACCGCGCCGGCCGCTCCCGGGTGCGGACCACGAGCCCCTTGGCCTCCAGCGCCCGGAGCCGACGCCCGGTCAGGGCCGGGGTCTGGCCGACGCTCTCGGCGAGCGCGGCCAGCGTGGGATCCCCGGCGGCCAGCACGGCGCGGTACACCCTTTCCTCGCTCTCGCTCACACCGAACGGCCCGAGCATCCGGTCACCCCTTCCGGCCGTCAGCCGTTCTCCCCCGCACCCGCCTCCACCACTCGGCGAACAGCGTGCCGCAACAGTAGGGGAGGCACCGCACCGGGGAAATGGCGGACTGCCGCCAGTGTCGTCACCCCGACACCGACCCGCCCCGCGCCGCCGGGCCCCCGGTCGAGTGCCCGGCCGGAGATCCGCCGGAGTCCGCCGCGGGTGCGCGCGGTCGCCGCCGGAAGCGTGTCAGGCGGCGGAAGCGTGTCAGGCGGCGGCGCCCGAACCGCGAACCCCCAGGTCCGCGGTGTCCTCGCCCCTGCCCCTCACCAGCTCACCGGCCGGCTTCACGGTGACGTCCGCGAAGTGGGCCTCGGGCGTCGGCCGTTCGGCCGGCGGCCTTCGCCATCACTCCGGCCACGATCGGCGCACCCCAGCTCGCGGTCTCGGTGGGTGCCGACGCGCCCAGCCCGTTGGAGAGCTTCAGGAACAGCGGCCGCTCGGCCGAAATGCCGGAACCGCCCCCGGTCGTCGGGGGCTTCGGGTTCGTCGGCGTGCCCCGGTCGCTGGTCGCCTGCGATCATTGATCGCTGCGACCGACGCGAGCTCCTGGAGGTTCTCCACCCGGGTCTCGTCC
>NZ_JBHJUK010000190.1:0-13856 GCF_042266225.1 Kitasatospora sp. NPDC056181 | reverse complement strand
GAGCAGGACTGACGCGGTGCCGCCGGGAGACCGGGAGGCACGACACGAAAGGGGACGCCGTCCGACGTCGGCGTCCCCTTCGTCATACCCGGACGGGGGACGTGTCGCGGGACACACGCGGTGATCGGGCCGCCGGGCCTGGGCAGGTTGGTTACCGGCGGGTAGCATGGCGGGGAAGCGGCGCCGCTCACGTCCTCTCTGCGACGGACGGCGGCAGCCTGCCCACCTCAATCTGTTGGTCCCTGGGAGGAGAGCCCCCGTGCCTCGTACCGCGAGGGACGTCGTCTTCGTCGATGGCGTCCGCACCCCGTTCGGCAAGGCCGGCCCGAAGGGCATCTACCACGAGACGCGCGCCGACGACCTCGTCGTCAAGTGCATCCGGGAGCTCGTGCGCCGTAACCCCAACCTGCCCGTCGAGCGGATCGACGAGGTCGCCGTCGCGGCCACCACGCAGATCGGCGACCAGGGTCTGACGATCGGCCGCACCGCCGCCCTGCTGGCCGGGCTGCCGAAGTCCGTCCCGGGCTACTCGATCGACCGCATGTGCGCCGGCGCGCTGACCGCCGTCACCGCGACCGCCGGCGGCATCGCCTTCGGCGCGTACGACATCGCCGTGGCCGGCGGCGTCGAGCACATGGGCCGCCACCCGATGGGCGAGGGCGTCGACCCGAACCCGCGCTTCGTCTCCGAGAAGCTCGTCGACGAGTCCGCCCTGTTCATGGGCATGACCGCGGAGAACCTGCACGACCGGTTCCCGCACATCACCAAGGAGCGCTGCGACGCCTACGCCGTGCGCTCGCAGGAGAAGGCCGCCAAGGCGTACGCCAACGGCGACATCCAGCCGGACCTGGTGCCGATCTCGATCCGCAACACCAACCCCGAGGTCGGCGAGACCGGCTGGGGCCTGGCCACCGTGGACGAGCCGCTGCGCCCGGGCACCACGATGGAGAGCCTGGCGGGCCTCAAGACCCCGTTCCGCCCGCACGGCAACATCACCGCGGGCAACTCGGCCGGCCTGAACGACGGCGCCACCGCGTCGCTGCTGGCCGCCGAGGACGTCGCCGAGGAGCTCGGCCTCCCGGTCAAGATGCGCATGGTCTCCTACGCCTTCGCGGGCGTCGAGCCCGAGGTCATGGGCATCGGCCCGGTGCCGGCCACCGAGAAGGCCCTCGCCAAGGCCGGTCTCACGATCGACGACATCCAGGCCTTCGAGGTCAACGAGGCCTTCGCCGTCCAGGTGCTGGCCTTCCTGGACCACTACGGCATCGCGGACGACGACGAGCGGGTCAACCCGTTCGGCGGCGCGATCGCCTTCGGCCACCCGCTGGCCTCCTCCGGCGTGCGCCTGATGAACCAGCTGGCCCGCCGCTTCGAGCAGCGCCCGGACGTCCGCTACGGCCTCACCACGATGTGCATCGGCTTCGGCATGGGCGGCACCATCATCTGGGAGAACCCCCACTTCGAGGGTGGTAAGTGACCATGAGCACCACGACTGAACTGCTCCAGCACGGCGCCGCCCTGTTCCCGGGCGAGGTCGTCACGACCGCGCACGTGCGCCACCTGGACCTGCCGCTCCAGGCCGGCAAGCTGGCCCTGATCACCCTGGACAACGGCTTCGACCACACCAAGCCGACCACCTTCGGCCCGGGCTCGCTGCTGAAGCTGTCCGTCGCGCTGGACCAGGTCGAGGCCGAGGCCGCCGAGGGCAAGATCGTCGGTGTCGCGATCACCGGCAAGCCGTTCATCTTCGCGGTCGGCGCCGACCTCAAGGGCGTCGAGATCCTCAAGGAGCACGCCGACGCGCTCGCCATCGGCAAGGGCGGTCACGACGTCTTCAAGCGGATCGCCGCGCTGCCCGTCCCCTCCTTCGCCTTCTACAACGGCGCGGCGATGGGCGGCGGCGTCGAGGTCGGCCTGCACGCCACCTACCGCACCGTCAGCGCGGGCGTTCCGGCGTTCTCGCTGCCCGAGGTCTTCCTGGGCCTCGTCCCCGGCTGGGGCGGCTGCACCATCCTGCCGAACCTGATCGGCCCCTCGAAGGCGATCAAGGTCATCATCGAGAACTCGATGAGCCAGAACAAGCAGCTCAAGGGCAAGGACGTCTTCGAGCTCGGCATCGCCGACGCGATCTTCGAGCCGGCCGACTTCCTGGAGCAGTCGCTGCTCTGGGCCGCCAAGGTGCTCAAGGGCGACGTCGTCGTCGAGCGCGAGGAGATCGACCGCGGCAAGGCCTGGGACGACGCCGTCGCCTGGGGCCGCCTGGTCGCCGACGCCAAGGTGCACGGCGCCGCGCCGGCCGCCTACAAGGCGCTGGACATCATCCAGCAGGTCAAGGACCAGGACCTCCAGGCCGGCTTCGACGCCGAGGACGCGGCCCTGGCCGACCTCATCATGAGCGGCGAGCTGCGCAGCGGCATCTACGCCTTCAACCTGGTGCAGCGCCGGGCCAAGCGCCCGTTCGGTGCCCCGGACAAGTCGCTGGCCCGCCCGGTCACCAAGGTCGGCGTCGTCGGCGCCGGCCTGATGGCCTCGCAGCTGGCGCTGCTGTTCGCCCGCCGTCTGGAGGTGCCGGTGGTCCTCACCGACATCGACCAGGAGCGCATCGACAAGGGCGTCGGCTACGTCCACGCCGAGATCGACAAGCTGCTCGCCAAGGGCCGGATCGGCAACGACAAGGCCAACCGCCTCAAGGGCCTGGTCACCGGCTCGCTCGACAAGGCGGCCGGCTTCGGCGACGCGGACTTCGTGATCGAGGCCGTGTTCGAGGAGATGGGCGTCAAGCAGACCGTCTTCGCCGACCTGGAGAACGTGGTCTCGCCGACCTGTGTGCTGGCGACCAACACCTCCTCCCTGTCGGTCACCGAGATGGCCTCCAAGCTGAAGCACCCCGAGCGGGTCGTCGGCTTCCACTTCTTCAACCCGGTCGCGATCCTGCCGCTGCTGGAGATCGTCCGCGGCGAGCAGACCGACGACGCCTCGCTGGCCACCGCCTTCGGCGTCTCGAAGAAGCTGAAGAAGACCGCGGTGCTGTGCAAGGACGCCCCGGCGTTCGTGGTGAACCGGATCCTGACCCGCTTCATGGGCGAGATCCAGACCATCATCGACGAGGGCACCCCGATCGCCACGGTCGAGAAGGGCGTCGAGCCGCTCGGCCTGCCGATGTCCCCGATCATGCTGCTGGAGCTGGTCGGCCCGGCCATCGCGCTGCACGTCTCGGAGACCCTGCACGGGGCCTTCCCGGAGCGGTTCGCCGTCTCGGAGAACCTCGGCAAGGTGGTCAAGGCCGGCAAGCGCGGCTTCTACACCTGGGTGGACGGCAAGCAGGTCCTCGACCCCGAGGTGCTGGAGCTGCTCGCGTTCGGCGACACCGTGCTGACCGAGGAGCAGGTGCTCAACCGCTCCCTGGAGGCCGTCGCGCAGGAGATCGGCCTGATGCTGGAGGAGGGTGTCGTCGGCGAGGCGCAGGACATCGACCTCTGCATGATCACCGGCGCCGGCTGGCCCTTCCACCTGGGCGGGATCACCCCGTACCTGGACCGTGAGGGCGTCTCGGATCGGGTGAACGGCAAGCGCTTCCTCGCCCCGGGCGTGGCCTCCGTGCCCGCCTAGGCAGTGACGCAGGAGCCCCGGTGACCGTGGAGGTCACCGGGGCTCCTTCGTGTCCGCGGGCGGGCCGTGCAGCCGGTGCCGGCGGTCCGGCCGGGCCGGGCGGGGCCGTCCGGGCCAGGGCCAGGGCCAGGGCCAGGCCCGGCCGGCGGGCCTCAGCGCTTGAGGCGGTAGACCACGGTGTCGGCGAAGACGCCGACCATCTCGTAGTGGGTGTCCAGCAGGTTCTCGATCCGCGGGATCTGGGTCGGCTGGTACGGCGCCAGGCCCGAGTCGTCCACCACGACCTCCGGGAGGCCGTTGGCGAGCAGCTCCTTGTCGAAGGTCTGCCAGGCGTCGCTGACGCTGTACTTCTCGCCGACGTTGGGGCTGCTGTCCTTGCCGCCGCTGTAGTTGGTCAGGAACCCGGCCGTCAGGTAGCGGGTGGCCGGCTTGCGGTCGGCCAGCCAGTACAGCTCCGGGTGCATGCCCCAGACCAGCACGGTGTCCTTCGGCGTGGTCTGCGCGGCGACCGCGGTGGCGACCTCGGTGGTCTGGTTGAGCCGCTCGCCGGGCCAGGCCAGCGCCAGCGCCCAGAACACGGTGGCGGCGGCCGTCGTGTACACCAGGACGGGCTTCCAGCGGACCGCCGAGGTGGCCACCGCGCCGGTGCCGAGCAGCACCAGCGGGGGGATCAGCTGGAGGTAGTAGTGGCCGAAGAAGTGGAAGCCGACGCTGACCGCGACCACCGAGGAGAGCAGCCAGACCCAGAGGTCGGCGGTGGAACCGTGCTCCTCCCCCGCGACCGGGAGCGGGCGGTGGCGGTACTTCAGCCAGAGCCGTCGGCCGACCGGCAGCAGGAAGCCCAGGCCGGCCCCGGCCAGGATCGCCGAGTTGCCGAGCGCCCGGCCGGTCATCTGCAGCCAGGCACCGCCGAACGAGGCGTAGTCGCCGCTGCCGGTGACCACCCAGAACAGGAAGCCCTTGGGCTTGGTGAGGATCACCGCGACCAGCGCTATCGGCAGGGTGAACCCGAAGCCGATCTTGAACAGGGCCGGCGGCCACCGGACGCCGCGCCGGCGGGCGTCCTGGAACAGCATCCAGAGCACCGGCAGCAGCACCGCGCCACCGGTCTGCTTGGTCAGCGAGCAGAGTGCCACCGCGATCCCGGCGGCCAGCCAGCGGCGCCGCTCGGCGTACCGGAAGGCCGCCACCATGGCGGGCAGCATGAAGACCTCGAAGGTGGCCGCCTGGGTGTCCTCCGGGGAGAGCCCGATGGAGACCAGCAGGTAGAGCAGGCCCGCACCGGCGCCCGCCCGGTTGCCCCAGCGGCCGCGGGCGATCGAGGCCAGCAGGACGGCGGTGCCCAGGTGCGCGACGACCGCCAGGGTGCGCAGCGGCCAGAGCGAGGCCGAGCCGAAGACGGCGAAGCAGGCCTGGTAGAGCCAGGGCAGCAGCGGCGGCTTGCGGTCGACCACGGTGTCGTAGAGCACGCCCCCGTCGGCCAGCATCCGGGCCTGGGTGGCCAGGAAGCCCTCGTCGGGGCTCCAGACCGGCCGGACGAACGAGGGGATGTGGGTGGCGAGCGCCACCAGGGCCAGCACCGGCACCAGCCTCGTCCAATATCCGGTACGGACGCGGTCGGGCAGGCGCTCGGCTAGCCCGGCGAGGCGGGATCGGGTGGGGGTCGGCACGGATGACAACCTACCGGGCGGGATCGGCGCGGGCAGCGCCGGTCCCGCCTTTCCTTGCGATTATCGGCCTGCCCCGGGCGAACTGTTGCGGACTTGTCGCAAACGGGCGCCGCGGGGCGGGCCGGGGGTGCCGGGGCCGGTCTCAGGCCTCGACGGTGGCCACGTCCAGCTTGGCGAGCCGGGCGACCAGCGCGGTCACCTGGCGGGCGATGTCCGGGGCGTTGAGGCCGATCTCGGCGAGGATCTCGCCCCGCGAGGCGTGGTCCAGGAACTCCTGCGGGATGCCGAAGTCGCGCAGCGGGACGTCCACCTCGGCGTCGCGCAGCGCCTGCGCGACCGCGGCGCCGACGCCGCCGACCCGGCCGTTGTCCTCGATCGTGACGACCGCCCGGTGCTCGGCTGCCAGGCCCGGCAGGGCCTCGTCCACCGGCTTGACCCAGCGCGGGTCCACCACGGTGGCGGTGATGCCCTGGGCGGCCAGCAGGTCGGCCACCTCCAGGCTGGTGGGGGCCATCGCACCGACCGAGACGATCAGCACGTCGGCGCGGCGGCCGTCGGCCTGCTCCGCGGCCCCGGGGGCCTCCCGCAGCACGTCCATGCCGCCGATCCGGCCCACCGCGGCGACGGCGGGGCCGACCGTGCCCTTGGAGTAGCGGACCACCGTGGGGGCGTCCTTGACCTCGACGGCCTCGCGCAGCTGGGCGCGCACCTGGTCGGCGTCGCGCGGGGCGGCCAGCCGCAGGCCGGGGATGACCTGGAGGATCGACATGTCCCACATGCCGTTGTGCGAGGCGCCGTCGGTGCCGGTGACACCGGCCCGGTCCAGGACGAACGTGACCCCGAGCCGGTGGAGGGCGACGTCCATCAGGACCTGGTCGAACGCGCGGTTCAGGAAGGTCGCGTAGACCGCGAAGACCGGGTGCAGCCCGTTGGTGGCCAGGCCGGCCGCGCTGGTGACGGCGTGCTGCTCGGCGATGCCGACGTCGAAGATGCGGTCGGGGAAGGCCTTCGCGAACGGGGCCAGGCCGACGGGGTGGAGCATCGCGGCGGTGATGGCGACGATGTCCTCGCGCTCGTGGCCGAGCGCGACCATCTCCTCGCCGAAGACGGACGTCCAGTCCTTGCCCGAGCTCTTGACCGGCAGGCCGGTGTCCGGGTGGATCACGCCGACCGCGTGGAAGCGGTCCTCCTCGTTGTTCTCGGCGGCGTGGTAGCCGCGGCCCTTCTCGGTCAGGCAGTGCACGATCACCGGCCCGCCGAAGCCGCGCGCCTTGGTGAAGGCCGACTCCAGCGCGGTGAGGTCGTGGCCGTCGATCGGGCCGATGTACTTGAGGCCGAGGTCCTCGAACATGCCCTGCGGGGCGATGAAGTCCTTGAGGCCCTTCTTCGCGCCGTGCAGGGTCTCGAACAGCTGCTGGCCGACCACCGGGGTGCGCTGCAGCGCGTCCTTGCCCCAGGACAGGAAGCGCTCGTAGCCCTGGGTGGTGCGCAGCGTCGCGAGGTGGTTGGCCAGGCCGCCGATGGTCGGCGAGTAGGAGCGCTCGTTGTCGTTGACGACGATGACGACCGGCAGGTCCTTGGCGTCGGCGATGTTGTTGAGCGCCTCCCAGGCCATGCCGCCGGTGAGCGCGCCGTCGCCGATCACGGCCACGACCGGGTCGTTCTTGCCCTGGATCCGGTTGGCCTTGGCCAGGCCGTCCGCGTACGAGAGCACGGTGGAGGCGTGCGAGTTCTCGATCACGTCGTGCTCGGACTCGGCCCGGGACGGGTAGCCGGAGAGGCCGCCCTTCATCTTCAGCCGGGAGAAGTCCTGGCGGCCGGTGAGCAGCTTGTGCACGTAGCTCTGGTGGCCGGTGTCGAAGAGGATGCGGTCGCGCGGCGAGTCGAACACCCGGTGCAGCGCGACGGTCAGCTCCACGACGCCGAGGTTCGGGCCGAGGTGGCCGCCCGTCTTGGAGACCTCCGTCACCAGGAAGGTCCGGATCTCCTCGGCCAGGGTGGCCAGCTGTCCGGGAGTGAGCTTGTCGAGATCGCGCGGTCCCCGAATGCGGGTCAGCAGGGCCACCCGTTCCTCCTCGTTCAAAGTCGCGGACCGCGGGCGGTCCGACGGGCGTCGCTGCCCGGTGTGCCGGCGCGGTCCGACTGTCTCGGTCGGTGCCGACCGGTCGAGTCTAATGTCCGCCTACCGGACGCCGAGCGGGGTGCCCGCCACCATCGGCCGGTAACCGCCGGTACGGGTGCGCCGACGGCCTCGGACGCCCCTTCGGCCGGGCACTCACGGTCGGGCGACGGACGCCTGTACGGACCGGCCCAGCGCGCTGGAGTCGTCCATCTCGCTCATCACCAGCGCCAGCGCGCCCAGCACCTCGGCCCGGCCGCCCAGTGTGCCCGGCACCACCGACAGCTGGCGGGCCGCGCTCGGGATGGCGTAGCGGGCCACCGAGTCGCGGATCGGGGCCAGCACCAGCTCGCCGGCGTCGGCGAGGTCGCCGCCGAGGATCACCCGGCGGGGGTTGAGCAGGTTGCAGAGGGTGGCGACCCCGGTGCCGATCTGCCGGCCCGCGTCGGCGATGACCCGGCGGCAGCCCAGGTCGCCCTGGTGCGCCAGCTCGACCAGCCGGGGCAGCGTGAGGTCCGGGCCGAGGGTGGTGGAGAGCAGGCCCAGCAGGTAGCGGGAGCCGACGAAGGTCTCCAGGCAGCCCCTGTTGCCGCAGCGGCAGACCGGGCCCGCCTCGTCCAGGGTGATGTGCCCGATCTCACCGGCGGTACCGCCCGGGCCTCGGTAGATCTGGCCGTTGACCACCAGGCCGGCGCCGACGCCGCTGGCCACCTTGATGTAGGCGAGGTCGCTCAGGCCGCGGCCCGCGCCCCAGACCAGCTCGCCCAGCGCGCCCAGGTTCGCGTCGTTGTCCACGTGCACCGGCATGCCGAGGCGGGCGGCCAGCTCGCGGCCGGGGGCGATGCCCGTCCAGCCGGGCAGGATCGCGGTGGAGCCGAGCGCGCCGGTCTCCACGTCGATCGGGCCGGGGACGCCCAGGCCCACCCCGATCACCTTGTCCGGGCGGAAGCCGGCCTGGGCCAGGAGCCGCTCGACCAGCGCCTCGGCGCGGTCGAAGCCCTGGGCCGCGGAGACGTCCACGTCGATCGGCGCGCTCTCCTCGGCGAGCACCCGGTGCGCGAGGTTGCCGACGGCGACCCGGAGGTGGGTGTGGCCGAAATCGATGCCCACCACGATGCCGGCGTCACCGCTGAGCGAGACGCTGCGGGCACGGCGGCCGCCGGAGGAGGTGTCGGCGACCACGACGGTGCCGCTCTCCTTGAGCTCCCGGACGATGTTGGACACGGTGGCCGCGGAGAGCCCGGTGCCGCGGGCGATCTCGGCCTGGGTCAGCGAGCCGGCCATCCGTACCGCCCGGAGCACGCGCTCCAGGTTCGCCCGGTGCAGCGAGGACTGCGAGCCCGGTGTGTCCGTCGACATGATCCACCCTCCCAAGGGCGAGGGAACCCCTCCGCCGGGCGCTCCCTCCAACTCCTGAAGCGTAGGCCCTGAAGGGGGTCGGGGGTGCGGCGACCGGCGACGCGGGCGGAACAGCGGGTGACGGGGAGGCGGCGCGGGGGCGTCGGAAGGGGTGCGGTCCGCGGCGGCGCGGGGGCGGCCGGGAGTGCGACGGGCCGGGCCGGGCGGCGCCCGGAGGGGGCCCGGCGGCGGCACGCCGGGGCGCGGGCGGAACGGGGGCGGCGGGACACGCGGCAGCTCAGGGGCGCGGCACGCGGGGTTCGGGGCTCCTGAAGCAGGGCCAAAACGGGCCACCCGTACGATGGTGCCCAATCTCACCCGTCCCACCGGCCTCGGACGTGACCCGGCCGGGGGACGCTTTCAGACATGACGGGGAATCAGATGGCAGGGGATCACCCTACGCCGGGGGCAGGCGACTCGTCCGGCGGCGGACACCAGGACAACCGGGGAGTCTCGCTGGGGCGCACGCCCGGCGGAGCACCGGACCCGGCCGCCGTGGCGGACCAGATGACACAGCTCGACGGGGCACCGATCCCCGGCCAGGCCGCACCGGCCGCGCCGGCCGCGCCTCCCGGCCAGCCCCCGGCCCAGCCGCCGGCACCGGGCAGTGACTACGCCTACGCGCCCACCGCCGCCGCCTTCCCCGCGCAGGGCACGCCCCAGCCCCCGGCGGGCGCGCCGGTCGGCCCGTACGACCCGGCCCCGGGCCAGCCCTCGTTCGGCGGCACCGGCGCCGGACAGCAGTACGGCTACACCGCCCCGCCGGCCGCCGACGGCGGCTACGCCTACCAGCAGCAACAGGCCGGGTACAGCTACCCGGGCGCGCCGGTGCCGACGGCGCCCAAGCAGCGCAACCCGGTGATGCTCTGGGGCGGCATCATCGGCGGCGTGCTGGCGATCGCCATCGTCGCCGGCCTGATCGTGCTGTTCACCGGCAACCCCGACGACCCGAAGACCCCCACCGCCGACAACGGCGGCACCAGCAGCACCGCGGGCGGTGCCACCGGCGGCACCTCCGGCGGTACCACCACCGACCCCACCACCGGTGGCACGACCGGTGGCGGCAAGGCCGGCGCCTACAACCTCGCCTGGACCGCCGCCAAGCCGGCCAACGCGGCGAGCGGCTCGCAGATGCTCGGCATCTGGGGCGCCGACAAGACCATCGTGCGCGCCGACAGCTCCGGCATCCGCGGCCTCAACTCGGCCGACGGCAAGGAGCTGTGGACGATCGCCCCGCCGGCCGGCAGCAAGGAGTTCTGCGCCGCCTCGTACGGGGTGAACTCCAAGCACATCGCCGCGGTCGCGCTCAACACCGGTGACAGCGACTGCTCCACCGTCGGCGCGGTCGACGTCAGCACCGGCAAGCTGCTCTGGACGGCCAAGGTCAGCCAGGACCGGATGTCCTCGCCCACCCTGACCGTCACCGAGAAGGTCATCGGCATCGGCGCCAACATGGTCGGCGCGGTGAACATCAGCGACGGCTCGCCGGCCTGGCAGTTCCAGCCGCGCGAGAAGGACTGCAGCGTCTACGGCAAGGCGGCCGGCGCCCAGATCGCGGTCAGCGACCGCTGCTACGGCCTCAACACCACCACCAAGTCGCAGCTGGTGCTGGTCGACGCGGACACCGGCAAGACCACCAGCTCCGCGCCGATCCCCCTGACCGGCAGCATCGAGCGGGTCGACAAGGTCGTCTCGGACCAGCCGCTCGTCCTGCTGGTCACCAACGGCCCGAACGGCGACTACATCCTGCCGTTCGACAAGAGCAACAAGCCGATGAACCCGATGTCGGTCAAGGAGCCGGGCGCCGACAGCCTGCGCCTCTCCGGCCAGGCCGACGCGTTCACCCAGAGCGTGGTGAGCGGGACGACGCTGTACGTCCAGACCAACCCCACCAAGCCGGCCGTCAACGCCTACGACCTGACCAGCGGCAAGCGGCTCTGGTCGGCCACCGGCGGCGCCACCGACGGCATCCGCCTGGTCTCCGGCACCGACAAGGACGGCAAGGTCCGCGCCGTGCTGGACATGGGCTACAACAAGGACGCCAAGCTGGTGACGCTCTCGCCGGCCGACGGTTCGGCGAGCGAGCTCGGCAACCTCACCCAGAACAAGGCCGCCGACTCCGTCTACGCCAGCTCCACCGAGTACGTGGTGCAGTCCGACGGCTCGCTGTTCGGCTTCGCCCGCAGCTCCAGCTCGGAGAACCCGGTGATCAAGTACGTCAAGAAGTGACGCGTCGGCCCTGAGGGGCTGACCACCCGTCGGCACGACCGGGCGGGGCGGAGCGGGCCGACCGGCCCGTCCCGCCCCGCCCGCGGCTTTTTCCCCCGGCCCGGGCGTCGGGACATGGGAGGATGCGAGGCATCAAGCCTGACGAAGGAGTCCTGCGAGTGCCCGGCACCAACCTGACGCGTGAGGAGGCCCGCACCCGGGCCGACCTCCTGCGCGTGGACGCGTACGACATCGAGCTCGACCTCGGCTCGGCCCGCGAGGGAGGCACCTTCCGGTCCACCACAGTGGTCCGGTTCACCGCCCGCACCCCCGGCGCGGCCACCTTCATCGACCTGGTCGCCCCGAGCGTCGAGGAGATCACGCTCAACGGCGAGCGGCTCGACAACGCCAACTTCGCCGACAGCCGGATCGCGCTGCCGAACCTGGCGGCCGAGAACGAGCTGCGGGTCGTCGCCGACTGCGCCTACACCAACACCGGCGAGGGCCTGCACCGGTTCGTCGACCCGGTGGACGGCGAGACCTACCTGTACACCCAGTTCGAGGTGCCGGACGCCCGCCGGGTCTTCGCCTCCTTCGAGCAGCCCGACCTCAAGGCCGCGTTCACCTTCACCGTGACCGCGCCCAAGGGCTGGGTCGTCGTCTCCAACTCCCCCACCCCGTCCCCGGAGGGCGAGGGGGACACCCAGGTCTGGCGGTTCGAGCCCACCGGCCGGATCTCCAGCTACATCACCGCGCTCGTCGCGGGCCCGTACGTCGGTGTCTTCGACGCCTACGAGAACGGCGACCAGAAGGTGCCGCTGGGCGTCTACTGCCGCCCCTCGCTGCGCGAGTTCCTGGACGCCGAGGCGATCTTCGAGGTCACCAAGCAGGGTTTCGACTACTTCCAGGAGAAGTTCGACTACCCGTACCCGTTCGCCAAGTACGACCAGCTCTTCGTCCCGGAGTTCAACGCCGGCGCGATGGAGAACGCGGGTGCCGTCACCCTGCGCGACCAGTACGTGTTCCGCTCCAAGGTGACCGACGCCGCGTACGAGTCGCGGGCCGCGACCATCCTGCACGAGCTGGCCCACATGTGGTTCGGCGACCTCGTCACCATGGAGTGGTGGAACGACCTCTGGCTGAACGAGTCGTTCGCCACCTTCGCCGAGGCCGTCTGCCAGGCCGAGGCGCCCGGCTCGAAGTGGCCGCACTCGTGGACCACCTTCGCCAACCAGATGAAGACCTGGGCGTACCGGCAGGACCAGCTGCCGTCCACCCACCCGATCATGGCCGAGATCAACGACCTGGAGGACGTCCAGGTCAACTTCGACGGCATCACCTACGCCAAGGGCGCCTCGGTGCTCAAGCAGCTGGTGGCGTACGTCGGCCAGGACGCCTTCTTCCAGGGCGTGCGGGCCTACTTCAAGCAGCACGCCTGGGGCAACACCCGCCTCGGCGACCTGCTCGGCGCCCTGGAGAAGTCCAGCGGACGCGACCTCAAGGCCTGGTCCAAGGCCTGGCTGGAGACGGCCGGCATCAACGTGCTGCGCCCCGCGCTCACCCTCAACAGCGACGGCGAGATCGAGTCCTTCGCCGTCCTCCAGGAGGCCCCCGCGCTGCCGGCCGGCGCCAAGGGCGAGGCGGTGCTCCGCCCGCACCGGATCGCCATCGGCCTGTACGAGCTGGTCGACGGCTCGCTGGTCCGCACCGACCGGATCGAGCTGGACGTCGACGGCCCACGCACCGAGGTGCCCGAGCTGGTCGGCCGGCACCGCCCGGCCGTCATCCTGCTCAACGACGACGACCTCTCCTACGCCAAGGTCCGCCTGGACGAGGACTCGCTGGCCGTCGTCACCGAGCACCTCGGCGGCTTCGCCGACTCGCTGCCGCGCGCGCTGTGCTGGGCCTCCGCCTGGGACATGACCCGCGACGGCGAGCTGGCCGCCCGCGACTACCTGTCGCTCGCCGTCTCCGGCCTCGGCCGGGAGTCCGACATCGGCGTCGTCCAGTCGGTGCACCGCCAGGTCAAGCTCGCCCTCGACGCCTACGCCGACCCGGCCTGGCGCGAGCAGGGCCTGGCCCGCTGGGCCGAGGCCGCCGAGGCGCAGCTGCGCGCCGCCGAGCCCGGCAGCGACCACCAGCTGGCCTGGGCCCGCGCGCTGGCCTCCGTCGCCCGCACCGAGGGTCAGCTCGGCCTGCTGGCCGGCCTGCTGGACGGTTCGGTCGAGCTGAAGGGCCTGGCCGTCGACACCGAGCTGCGCTGGACCCTGCTCGGCCGGCTCTGCGCCACCGGGCGTGCCGACGAGGCCGCCGTCGTGGCCGAGCTGGAGCGCGACAACACCGCGGCCGGCCAGGAGCACGCCGCCACCTGCCGCGCGTCCCGGCCGACCGCCGAGGCCAAGGCGGAGGCCTGGGCCTCCGTGGTGGAGTCGGACAAGCTCACCAACTACGTCCAGGAGGCCGTGATCGTCGGCTTCCAGCAGGCCGACCAGCGTGAGCTGCTGGCGCCGTTCACCGCGAAGTACTTCGCGGCGGTCAAGGGCATCTGGGAGACCCGCAGCCACGAGATCTCGCAGCAGATCATCGTCGGCCTGTACCCGGCGCTCCAGGTCGAGCAGGCCACGCTGGACGCCACCGACGCCTGGCTGGCCTCGGCCGACCCGGCGCCGGCGCTGCGGCGGCAGGTCGTCGAGGCGCGCGCCGGGATCGAGCGTGCGCTGAAGGCCCAGGTGGCCGACCGGGCGGCGGGCGCCCGGGCGCTCGGGCACTGACGCCCTCCGGGGCCGGGGGCCTGCGGGCTCCCGGCCCCGGAACGTGCAGGAACGCCCGAGGGGGCGCCGGACGTGGCGTCC
>NZ_JBHJUK010000189.1:0-14166 GCF_042266225.1 Kitasatospora sp. NPDC056181 | reverse complement strand
GGGTTGTGGTAAGTCGGCCCGCCCTACTACCCACTCCCGACCGCGGACCGCCTTTCCGACCGCGGACCCTTCGCGGTAGGTCCTGCGCGTCACGCCCTTCCCCGCGCCGCTCGCCTTCCCCGTACCTCCTGCCGCGCCGCGATTCCGGCCGTTGCCGCACGTCGGGCGTTCGTACGGTTTCTGGCAGGCCCGGGGGATGCTGCTCGTGGCGCTCGTGGCGCTCGTGGCGCTCGTGGCGCTCGTGGCGCTCGTGGCGCTCGTGGCGCTCGTGGTGCTCGTGGTGCTCGTGGTGCTCGTGGCGATTTTGGCGTGCACGCTCTCTGGCCGTTCATGCCATTCCCGTCCCCTCCGTGCCGCTCGCGCTGTCCGTGCCCTCTCTCCCGTCCGTCCCGGCGCTTTGCAAACAGGTGACTTTGCAAAGCGCGAGGAGTGCGCGGCGAATCGTTTCCCCTGGCTGCGGGGCGTCCCCCAGCGCCCAGATGCGCCCCTGCTCTCGCCTGCTCTCGCCTGCTCTGGCCTCGCTCAGCGCTTTGCAAATAGCTGCACGGCTTTGCAAAGCGCACGGCCCGGCTCGCGCCGGTGCCTCGTCTCCCGCCCTTCTCCCTCTCCGGCTCCCCAGGCTCTCCCTCTCCCTCTCCCCGCGCGCGACGTCGTGCGGGATCCAGGGGGAGCGTGGCGACCGCCGCCGATGAGCCCTGAGCGCTGAAGCCGCATGGCTCACGGAGTAGGAAGTCGGCCGATCCGACTTCCTACTCCGCCGCCCTCGCTCCAGCGCCCCCGCCACCCCGCTCCGGAGCGCCCCGCGGCGCTGGCAGAATTGGCGTGTGATCGACGCACGACGGCTTCGGACCCTGCGGGCCGTGGCGGACCACCGCACTGTGACCGCTGCGGCGGCCGCCCTCTACCTCACCCCCTCAGCCGTCTCCCAGCAGCTGGCCGCACTGGAGCAGGAGACCGGCCACCACCTGCTCGCCCGCGAGGGCCGGGGCGTCCGGCTCACCGCGGCCGGCGAGATCCTGCTCGGCCACGCCGACGCCGTCCTCGCCCAGCTGGAGCGTGCCGAGGCGGACCTCGCCGCCTACTCCGCGGGCGTCTCCGGCGAGGTCACCGTCGCCTCGTTCGCGACCGGCATCTCCCTCGTCCTCGCACCCGCCATCGGAGCCCTCGCCGTCCGCGCGCCAGGCGTCCACCTCAAGGTGCTGGATGCGGAAGGGGACGCCAGCCTCCCGATGGTCCTGGACGGGCGTGCCGACCTCGCGGTGGCCGTCGAGTACCGGGGCGCCCCACGTGCCGACGACGCCAGGCTCACCCGGGTGCCGCTGTACGCGGAGCCGTTCGAGGCGGTGCTTCCGCTCGCCCACCCGCTGGCCGCCGCCGAGGGGCCGATCGCCGTGGCCGACCTCGCCGACGAGCCGTGGATCGGCCCCTACCCCGGCAACCCCTGCCATGACGTGGTGCTGCTGGCCTGCGAGTACGCCGGGTTCCAGCCGCGCCTGGTGCACTCCTCGGACGACTTCCGCGCCGTCGTCGCGCTCGCCTCGGCCGGCGCCGGGGTCGCGTTGGTGCCGCGCTCCGCGCTGCTGGGCGTGGACCTCGCCCGGGTCGCGGTCCGGCGGGTGGACAGCGCACTCGCCACCCGCCGGGTCTTTGCAGCGGTCCGAGCCGGCGCGGACGGCCACCCGTTGATCCGCCCGGTCCTGGACGCCCTCGCCGAGGCCGCCGCGGCCACCGCCTGAGTCCGGGCATCGCCTGAGTCCGGGCACTGCCTGAGAGCGGCCCCCGGTCGAGCCTCCCGCCCCGTCACTCCCTCCCGCCCCGCCGCGCCCTCCCGTCCTGGCGCGTCCAGCCCGGCGCGCCTCTCCGACCAGCGAGACCAAGCGGCCGGTGGCCGGCGGACGGTGATCCGCCGCTCTCCGGTCCAATCCGCAGGGTGCATGGCTCCGAACGGAACCTGTAGACCGCATGACAGGCCGCTCAGCCGGCCCGAGCCGCCAAGGGGGTCTCGTACCCACGCCCGCCCGCCCGCGTGCCCACACCCGCCCTCGCGTCCACCCCGGCCGCCGCGTCCACCATCAACGCGGCTCCACGCGCCGACAGCGGAGTGACCATACGACCGCGCACGTGAGACGCGCCGCCTGCCATGCCGCCTGCTGCGACCCGCCGCCGACACGCCGAGCGGTCGGGTGTACCTGCCGGGCCCACTCCTGATGACATGTCTACTGGCCCGCCGCAGCGGTGGACTGCTGCCACCGTGACGGCACGCTGCCCGCACCGGCGGATACCCGAGGCGGTCACCGAGCCGCCGAGGCCACGCCCACTCGACCTACCACCCACTCACTCACTCACTGACCCGACCAATCAGCCCACCCACCCGACCAGCCCGAGGCACCGCCGATGACCGTCTCCGTCGCCCTGTTCACCCAGGACCTCCGCCTGCACGACAACCCCGTCCTGCACGCCGCCCGTGCCGCCGCCGACCAGGTCGTACCGGTGTTCGTGCTCGACCCCGCCGTCGAGGCCGCGGGCTTCAGCACCCCCAACCGTCAGGCCTTCCTCGCCGACTGCCTCGCCGACCTGGACGCCTCGCTGCGCCGGATCGGCTCCTGGCTGGTCGTACGGCACGGCGACGCCGCCGAGCAGACCGCCCGGCTGGCCGAGGAGACCGGAGCGGTGAGCGTGCACGTCGGCGCCGGGGTCAGCGCCTTCGCTCAACGGCGTGAGGCCGGCCTGCGGGCGCGGCTCGGCGACCGGTTGCACGTCCACGACGCCGTGCTGACGGTGGTCCCGGCAGGCCGGGTGACTCCGGCCGGGAAGGACCACTACGCCGTCTTCACCCCGTACCACCGGGCCTGGCAGCGTGTGCCCCGTCGGGCCGTGCTGCCCGCCCCCCGGTCGCTGGGCTCCCCGCCGGCGGTGCGCGGCGAGGACCTGCCGACCGCCAGTGCGGCGTCGCCCGCGCTGCCGCCCGGCGGGGAGACGGCCGGCCGGGCACGTTGGCGCAAGTGGGACGTCGACGCCTACGCGGACGTGCACGACGCGCTCGCGGACGACGGCACCTCCCGGCTCTCGCCGTACCTGCACTTCGGGTGCCTGTCGGCCACCGAGCTGGCGGTGCGCGCGCTGGAGCGCGGCGGTGAGGGCGCGGAGGCCTTCGTCCGGCAGCTCGCCTGGCGGGACTTCCACCACCAGGTGCTCGCCGCCCGGCCCGACGCGGCGCACCGGGACTACCGCACCCGGCACGACCACTGGCAGCACGACGAGCGTGAGGCCGAGGCCTGGCGGCAGGGGCGTACCGGCTACCCGATCGTCGACGCCGGTATGCGGCAGCTCGCGCACGAGGGCTGGATGCACAACCGGGCGAGGCTCCTGACGGCCTGTTTCCTCGCCAAGTCGCTCCACCTGGACTGGCGGATCGGCGCGCGGCACTTCCTGAGCCTGCTGGTGGACGGTGACGTGGCGAACAACCAGCTCAACTGGCAGTGGGTGGCCGGTACCGGGACGGACACCCGTCCGAACCGGGTCCTCAACCCGCTGCTCCAGGCCGATCGTTACGACCCGGACGGCGCGTACGTACGACGTTGGGTGCCCGAGCTCCGCCACGTGCAGGGCCGGGCCGTGCACCGGCCCTGGCTGCTCGCCGACCGCCCCGACTACCCGGACCCGATCATCGCGCCGGACACGCTCGCCGACCGCCTGCGGCACGCGCGCGGCCTGGACTGACCCCAGCCAGCCAGCCAGCCAACCAGCTGGCCCGGCCCGGACCCGCCCGGACCCGCCCGGACCCGTCCGGACCCGTCCGGAGCCGCCCGGAGCCGCCCCTCCCGGGCCGGCCGCCGCCACGTGTACGGCGGCCGGCCCGCCTGCGCGGCTACGGGGCGGGGGTGGCGGCCTCGACGGCGGGACCGGTGAGGAGGGCGCCGGTCTCGGAGTACGGCCAGCCGTTCGGCACGCAGCCGTGCAGCCCCTTGATCTGCTGCATCATCACGGGCGCCGGCAGGCCCGGACCGGGGCAGTCGACGTGCCCGAGGCCGAGGACGTGGCCGACCTCGTGGTTGACGGCGAGCGCGTGGTAGAGCTCGGGCCGGCCGCTGTAGAACTCCGTGAGCTCGTTCCAGCGCTTGAGGTTGATGACCACCTGGTGGCCCACGCCGCAGTTCACCCAGCCGCCCGTGTCCAGCCCGTACTGGCCGCATATCCGGTCGGTGGTTTCCGGGGTGGCCAGGTAGACGGTGAAGTCCACCGGGTCGGCGGGCATGCGCTGGAAGGACCGGGTGCCGTCCGCGGCCCAGCCGAGCCGGACGTTGCCGAGGACCGCGTCGACCTCGGCGGCGAACTGGTCGGGAGTCTCCTTGATCCCCTTCTCGGCGCGCACCTTGTAGCGGTAGAGCTTCTCGCCGGTGCCGAAGCGGGGGGAGCCACCGCCGGCCGTGGTGAACTCCATCGGCTTCTGCCGGCCGGTCGCGGCCGGGGTCCACGGGTGCCACCAGAGCAGGCCGGCGACCAGGGCGGCGGTCACCACCCCGGCGAGCGCGCCCGTCCAGACCCTCCGCCGGGATCCGCCGAAGCCCTTCATCGGCCGCTCCCCACAGCAGGCCGGGCCTCCGACCGGCGGGTTCTCCGGCGGGCGGTGGGCAACGGCACCGGGGGCCTCCGGTGGACGGTGGCTTCCGGGCGGCGAAGAGCTGGGGCCTGGGTGGACATGGTGGCGGGACGACTCCTGTACGGGGACCGGACGAGTGGACGGTTCTCCAGGAGAGGACGGGCCGGAGTGCACGACCGGTTCAGCCTCCTACCGGCCTCCCACGGTCTCTCCACCAGCCTTCCACCGACCTTCCATCAGCTTTCCATCGGCCTTCCACCGGCCCTCTGCCGCCCCCGGGGCCGTCCCCAGGGCCGCCCCTCGCGCCCGCCCCGCGCCTGCCTCGCGCCCGCCCCGCGCCCGCTCCCCGTCGTCCTTCTGCCGGCGCGAAGCCCGCCATCGCCCCCGCACCCGGGCGGGCCGTGCGCGGTGTGCGGCCGGGGTCGCTGCGGGGCCGGTCGCCCGGTGCGCGTGACGCATAGGGTTGGGCGGACTGATGATCGTCCGTACGACAGGAGATGCCATGAGTGAGACCGACGTTCGCGACGCCGCGCTCCCGGTGGGTGTGATCGGCCTGGGCGACATCGCGCAGAAGGCGTACCTGCCGGTCCTCACCGCGCTGCCGGGCCTGGACCTGCGGCTGATGACCCGGGACCGGGCCAAGCTCGACCGCCTCGGCGACACGCACCGGATCGCCCCCGCGGACCGGTTCACCGACCTCGGCGCGCTGATCGACAGCGGCATCCGGGCCGCGTTCGTCCACGCCGCCACCGAACAGCACGTCCCCATCGTGGAACAGCTGCTGACCGCCGGCGTCGACGTCTACGTGGACAAGCCGCTCGACTACACCGTGGACGGCGCCCGCCGCCTGGTCGACCTGGCCGAGAAGACCGGCCGCTCCCTGAGCGTCGGTTTCAACCGCCGCCACGCCCCCGCCTACGTCCAGGCGAAGGAGCGCCCGCGGGACCTGATCATCCTGAAGAAGAACCGCGAGGGCCTCCCGGAGGCGGCCCGCACCCTCGTCTTCGACGACTTCATCCACGTCGTGGACACCCTGCGCTTCCTCGTCCCCGGCGAGATCGACCACGTCGACGTCCGCTCCCGCACCCGTGACGGCCTGGTCGAGCACGTCGTCCTCACCCTGGCCGGGGAGGGTTTCACGGCGCTGGGCGTCATGAACCGGGTCTCCGGTTCCACCGAGGAGATCCTCGAAGTCTCCGGGGCGGACTCCAAGCGGGAGGTCCACAATCTCGCCGAGGTGATCGACCACCGGGGCCAGCCCACCGTCCGCCGCCGCGGCGACTGGGTCCCCGTAGCCCGGCAGCGGGGCATCGAGCAGATCGTCCTCGCCTTCCTGGACGCCGTCCGCGCCGGCCGGACCCTCGACGCCCGCGACGCGCTGCGGACCCACGAGCTGTGCGAGCTGATCGTCGAACGCATCGAGTCGGCCTGACACAGGGCGCAGCATTGGCCCGGGCCCGCCGCGCGGCCCGCCGCGTGGCACGGCGGTGGGCCGGGATCGGTGGGTTCGGGGTCGGTGGGTCCGGGAACGGTGATCCGCGATCGCCTCTGGAATCGGGCCCGCAGAGCGGTACTGTGGACAGTCAAGGTTGCCGGATGCGAAACGGACGGGCGATGCACGAACGCCAACTGCGGGACGGACGGGTGGTCTTCGGGCGCCCGTCGCTGTCGCGCGCGGCGTTCCGCCCCTCGTCCGGGGCCCTCCGTGCGGCCGTCGGTGCCGGGGCCGGTGGTTCCCGTCTGGTGCGTCGCCGTTGGATCGACGGGGTCGGTTCTCCGACCGGCCTCTGTCGCCCGTAGCGGCCCGCACCTACTCCGTCACGCGTTCCCGCCGGGCCTGGCGATCCCGCCTCCGGGGCCCTCGTGCCCCCGGGTGTGCCCGGCGGCCCGCCCCGTCGTGGCCGGTTCCGGCCGAGGCCGGCGGCGTCGCGGCCCATGGCACCGAGAAGATCGAGATCGAGGAACGGTTTCGCATGCCCCAACAGCCCGTGCTCACTGCGGACAGTGCCGCCGACAGCGCCACTGACAGCGCCACTGGCAGTGCCACCGACGGCGCCGAAGACGGCACTCCCGACAGCGCCGATACCAGTGCCGAGGACGGCTCCGCGCCCCCGCACCCCCTGGACAACCCGGTCCGTGCCGCGCTGCTCGGCCCGCACGCCCACTTCGCCGAGCGGCGCGGAGACGTCCTGCGCTACCCGGCCGACGTCTCGCCGTTCGTGGCCCTCCCGGACCGGCCCGACCGGGAGACCTGGCGGAACGTGGCGGCGCTCTGCGGGCCGGGCACCGTCCTCGGTGCCACCGGCTCCCTGAGTGCGCTGCCGGCCGACTGGGAGGTCCTCATGCAGGCGCCGGGCGTCCAGCTGGTGGACGACGGTGTCCAGGCCGCGCCCGACGAGGAGGCCGTCCGGCTGGGCCCCGCCGACGTGCCCGAGATGCTGGCCCTGGTGGAACACGCCCGGCCGGGCCCGTTCCTGCCCCGCACCGTCGAACTCGGTGGCTACCTGGGCATCCGGCGTGGCGGCGCGCTGGTCGCGATGGCCGGGGAACGCCTGCGTCCGCCGGGCTGGACCGAGATCAGCGCCGTCTGCACGGCCGAGTCCCACCGTGGTCAGGGGCTCGGATCGCGGCTCGTCCTGGCGGTCGCGGCCGGGATCCGTGAGCGCGGCGACACGCCGTTCCTGCACACCTCCGCCGGCAACGCCACGGCGATCCGGCTCTACGAGTCGCTGGGGTTCCGGCTGCGCCGGAAGGTCACCTTCCTGGGCCTGCGCGTCCCCGGCGGTGGGCACGGCGCCTGACCGCGGCCCGCCGGCCGGCCGACGGCTCCGTACCCGCCTGCCCGTACCGGCTCCGCTCCCGTTCGCGCCGGCTGCTCCGCGTCCGCCCGTGCGGACCCGCGTCCGGTGGTGCGGCACCGGAGCGCCGCAATCGCACCGTTCGATCCCGTCCGAGGAGTTCGACGTGAGTCAGAACGTGCAGTACGCCGGCCCGGCCGACACCACCGTCCACGGGGAGTACCGGGATCACCCGGGCTCCCGGTGACGAGCGTCCGCTCTACCGCTTCACCGGGCGGATCACCGCCGACGGCAGCAGTGGCTTCCGTGCCGAGCCCGGTCGCTACCACGTCTACGCGGGCTGGTTCTGCCCCTGGGCGCAGCGGGTCACCCTCCAGGTGGCGCTGAACGGGCTGGAGGACGTCATCTCGGTCTCGTACGTCGACGGCAGGCGCGACGCCCGGGGCTGGGCCTTCCGGGAGACCCACGCGCCGGACCCGGTCAACGGCTTCGCCCTGCTCCGCGAGGCGTACGAGCGGACCTAGCCGGGTTTCGAGGGCACGTCTCGGTGCCGACGCTCTGGGACCGCCGGACCGGCCGGGTCGTGAGCAACGACTTCACCACCCTGGGCATCGACCTGGCGACGCAGTTCGGCCGGTGGGGCAACGGCGCCGACACCTACCCGGAGGACCTGCGGGCCGAGATCGACGCGCTCGACGCCCGGCTGGGCCCGGCCGTCAACCACGGTGCGGGCGCCGCGGCGGGCACCGGTGAGGCCGCGCTCGCGGCCCGTGCCACGCTGCTGGAGACCTTCGCGGAGCTCGACGGACGGCTGGCGACCCGCCGCCACCTGCTGGGCGACCGGCTGACCGAGGCGGACGTGCGGCTGTGGGTGACGCTGGTCCGCTACGACACCAGGACCAACCACGACCGCGCCGTCAACCCCGGTCTCGCCGTCTACCCCCACCTGTGGGCCTACGCCCGTGACCTGTACCGGCAGAAGGCCTTCAAGACCACCACGGACTTCTCCACCTTCACCGCGCCGGGCGCCGATGTGCCCGACTGGCACGCCCCGGTGGAGCGGCCGACGGTCCGCTGAGGCCGCGGCGCGGGGCCGCGCCGCCCGCGCGGTGGCCCCGTCCTCCCGGTCCGCCCGCGGCGGGGCCCTCGTCCGCCTGCGGCTTGGAGTTCCCGTCCGCCTGCCGTTCGAGGCCTCGTCCGCCTGCCGTGTGGGGTTCCCGTCCGCCTCCGAGTCGGGCCGGCGGATGCTGCACGGTAGCGTTACGTGGATGTGGCATGTACGCTGCGTGTCGCTGGTTGAACACCATGCGGGCCTGGATGCCACTCCGTGGGGGGAGTCACGTCCAGGCCCGGTCGCCGGCCGGGGCCCGGTTGCGCTCGTGGGGGAGCTGCAGCCGGGCCCGCTGGCGGGCTACCGTCGTTATGCCCGGCCAGAAGCTGTTTCAGTCATGCCAACTGCCGGACAATGCTGCGGCGGTGATCGGCCGTCAGTCGGAGGTGGGTCCGGCCATGTTCTGGGTGAGCCACTCCAGGGTGTTCGGGATCATCTTCTTGAAGTCCGAGGTGAGGTGCTGACCGCCGGGCTGCTCGTAGTAGTCGATCTTGAGCGGCGGGGCGGCCTTGGCGACCCAGTCCTTGACCAGCTTGACCTCCGGCGGGGTGCCGCCGGCCGCGGTGGCGAGCATCCGCACGTCGGCCTTGCCCTGCGAGACCATGGCGTTCGGGCTGTTGGCCTGGCGTTCGGTCTCGTGGCCCTTCCAGAGCGGTGAGTCGGGGGCCCAGTAGCCGTCGACCGGTACGGCGACCTTGAACGTCTCGGGGTGCTGGAGGGCGAGCTTGGCGCTGCAGAAGGCGCCGGTGGACGCGCCCATCACGCCCCAGCCGTCGCGGCTCTTCAGGGTCCGGAAGTTGGCCCGGACGAAGGCGGGAATGTCCTCCGCCATCCAGGTGCCCATCTTGGGCTGGCCGGGGATGTCACTGCACTCCAGCGCCTTGTGCTCGTCGGGGTCCAGGTTCTGCACGGGCATGATCATGATGAACGGATGGGCCTTGCCGGCCTTCGTCATCTCCACGTCGGCCGCCTGGATGGGCAACTGGTTGTCCGTGTAGGTGTTGTAGCCCGCGCTCTGGCCGCCCGAGTAGAGGATGATCACCGGGAATCCGGTCTTCGCGTACTTGGGGTCGTTGTACTCGGGCGGCAGCCAGACCCAGACCTTTCCCGAGACGCCGGACTTCGCGCCGGTCAGGGTGGTCACGGTGATCGGCCCGGCGGTGGTGTCCCTGGCCTTGGTGAACGCCGTGGCCGGACCGGTGGGCATGGCGACCTTGCCGCCGGCCGGGGCCGCGGGCGCGCCGGGAGTGCCGGACGCCGCGCCGGCGGCGGCCGGGCTGTTGGTGGTTTCGGCACCCTTTGCGACGTCGCCTCTGCCGTCGTCGCCGCCGCTACAGGCGGCCAGCGAGGTGGCCAGGACGAGCGCGGCGGCGCCCGTCAGGAGAGCGCGAGGGCGAGGGGGCGGCGGTTGCACGGTGAGAACTCTCCGACCAGTGTGTCGTCCGGTCCGCGGAGCCGGACGGCGGTCCCCGGGCGGGACCGGCACGTGACCGGGGGTGTCCGGACCTGCGTACCCCCGGGGCGCGCGCCGGCCCGGCCGGGTCGGCGCAACATTGTGTGATCTTAGGACGTGATCACGGGCCGACCGGTTGCACTCCCGACCTCGGGGCCGTCGATCGCCTCGCAACGGCGTTCGGCGGTGTGCGGCGGCGGGTGCAGCGGCGGGTGCGGGGGCGTGCGCGGATGCGGGTGCATGTCCGTCCGGGCGCACTACCGCCCTGCCCGCGTCCGGGCCTCGCCGTGCACGGCCGTGCAGGATGGGGCAGGGCGGCTCGGCGCAGGCCGGCGAGGAGCGGGGGTCCGGCGCCCGGCGCCGCGGTGCTACCTGGTGTTCTCGCCGTCGTCCTCGTCCGGGGCGACCGCCGCCAGGCCCCCGTAGAGGTCATCATCGCCACCGTAGGCCGCTCCGGGCTCCGGTCTGTCGGCGGCTCTCGTCGACCGGCCCGCGAACAGGTCGTCGGGCGCGCCTTCGCTCATCTCGGACAGGGGGCCTGCGGGCCTCTCCTGTTCCTTGTCACCGGTCATCGGATGCTCCAACCCGCTGCTGATCCGGATGCGGACGATCCTACTCCGGGGGCCTCGGCCGTCTCCAGAGCCGTCTCCGGGGCCGTTCCGGGTGCCACCTCCTCCGCGGCCGGCCCGCGGGGCGCGCCGGGTGCCCGGCGAAGGCCTCCCGGGGCGGGGCTCCGGGGCCGCCCGCGCCCGGGGCCGCCCGCACCCGGTCGTGGATTCCCGGGCCGCAGCCTCAGTCCTCGGCCAGGGTGCGGCCGAGGAGGGGGAGCAGACGGTCCCAGTGAAGCCGCAGCGCGGAGGGGTTGAAGGCGTCCGTGTCGGACATGGTGAAGCCGTGGACGGTGCCGGGGTAGATCTCGGAGGTGTAGCCGACACCCGCGACGTCCAGGGCCCGGTTGAGCTCGCCGAGGGCCTCGGGCGTGAGGTCCGTCTCGGCGTGGCCGAAGTGGGCCTCGGCGGTGAGGCGGTGCAGGCTGTCGGGCCCGTCGGCGCCCACGGGGCCGTGGAACGCGGCGACGGCCGCCACCCGACCGGGGTTGGCCACGGCGGTGCGCATCGCCAGGAGGCCGCCGATGCAGTAGCCGGTCACCGCGACCGGTCCGGGGCCGACCTCGGGCTGGGCGGCGAGGAACCCGAGGTAGGCGTCGGCGTCGCTCAGGGCGCGTTCGGCGGTGTGCGCCTCGATCAGGGGCATCAGCCGGGTGACGGCCGAGGACCGGGCCTCCTCTCCGATGTGCGCGGGAAGCTCGATCAGCGGTGCCGGGCCGTGCCGGTAGAAGAAGTTGGGGACGAGTACGTAGTACCCGTGTCCGGCCAGTTCGCGGGCCATCTCCCTCAGGGCGGGCCGGAGGCCGAAGGCGTCCGCGTACATCAGCACCCCCGGGTGCCGGCCGCCGTGGTCGGGGAAGGCGGCGAAGGCGTCGGCCTGGCCGTCCGTGGTGGGAATCTGCAACATCTTGGTGGGAATAGCGGTTCTTCCTTCCTCGGAGACTGCCAAAAACGTTTGTCGCACTAACGTTTTGGCACGCGTGAACGTACATCGTTAGTCGGACTAACGCAATGACTAGGATGGGCGCCATGAGCAGAGCCGAAGCCGTGGAGATGCCCGACGACGGCGCGCGCAGTACGCCGGACAGGCTGCGTCGACGGGTGAGCCGGCTGTTGTCGCAGCTGACCGTGCGGTCGGACCGGCTGATCAACGAAGGGCTGGCCCGGGTCGACGTCCGCAAGTGGCACTACGCCGTGCTGGCCTCGCTGCAGGAGGACGGTCCGGGCAGCCAGGCGGAGCTGAGCCGGCGCACCGGCATCTACCGCAGCGACCTGGTCGGCGTGCTCAACGAACTGGCCGATCGTGGCCTCGTCGAGCGGGTGTCGGATCCCGATGACCGGCGACGCAACATCATCACGATCTCCGCCCTGGGCCGCCGCCGCCTGCCCGGCCTCGACAAGGTCCTGGACGACCTCCACGACGAACTGCTCGCGCCGCTGAGCCCGGCCGAACGCGACCAGCTCGTGCAGCTGCTCACCCGCTTGCTGGACCACCACACCCGGGCCTCCTGATGCCGCGCAGCGGCAGCCGAGGTCCAGGGAGCCCGGAGCGCCTTCGCCGCCGGCCCGCGGGGGCGAGGCGGGGAGCAGCCCGGCGCGGCACTCGGTCAGGACGGAGCGCGGCACTCGGTCAGGACGGAGAACGTGGAGAACGGGCCGGGGAACGGGGAGAACGGGCCGGGGGGCGGGGCAGGGCCGGGGCGGCGGGCGATGGGGCTCGCTGAAGAAGCCCTCACGATCGCCGTCAGGCCCCCTGAGCTCGCCGACGACGTCCTCGGTGCTGCCGTCGCGGAAGGCTCCGTGATGGCGGCGCGGCCTCACGCCT
This sequence comes from Kitasatospora sp. NPDC056181, assembly GCF_042266225.1. Taxonomy (NCBI): domain Bacteria; kingdom Bacillati; phylum Actinomycetota; class Actinomycetes; order Kitasatosporales; family Streptomycetaceae; genus Kitasatospora; species Kitasatospora sp. NPDC056181. The sequence continues at coordinate 1,771 of NZ_JBHJUK010000189.1, read as the reverse complement.
GGGGCGGCGTCTGACTCTCCTGGCGCTGCCGCCGGCGGTAGTTGCGCATGGACACCTGGGAGCCGCAGCCGGGGCTGCAGTACAGCCCTCCCCCGTTGCGGGTGCGGTCGAAGAAGCCGAAATGGCACGGGGGGTTCCGGCACGCCTTGACGCGTCCCCAGTCGCTGCTCTGGGCGAAGGTCGTCACCGCAGCCAGTACGGTTCCGAACACACGCTCCACCCCCGCCTGCTGCGACGCCAGCTCGACGCCACCGGCCGTGACCACCGTCGCCAGAGGGTAGAGCGACCCCGCGCGCCGCAGGTGCCGCTCGGCATGCTGCAGCGGCTCGCCCAGGCTCTCCTCGTCGCCCGAGTGCGCGAGCAGCACGGTCACCAGGGCATCGCGCAGCTCGCGCGCGGCCGCGGCATCAGCGTCGGTCGCCACGGTTTCGCCGCCGAACTCGTCGTACTCCGCCAGCCACGCCGCGAACGAGTTCCCATCCCCGAACACCTCCCGCCGACCGGACCCGTCCGCGCGCGTGTTCACGAACGCGAGCACGGTCTCCACCGCCGGTGTGACGGCGCGCGGGCCGAGTTTGGGAGATCCGGCTGTCGCACTGCTCATGCCCTCACCCTACATCAGCAGGAAGAGGCACTAATCCGTCTAACGGGCAACCTGGGGCGCCATCTGGCTTGACTCGTTGTGCTCTAACTCATTACGTTCGCAACATGAACGGAACATCCACTCAGCAGACCCGCCCCCGCACATGGCTGATCACCGGCGCGACGTCCGGCATCGGCCGCGAACTGACGCTCCAGGCGCTGGAGAGTGGCGACGTCGTCGCGGCGCTCGCCCGCGACACCGCTTCCCTGGACGAACTGACCGAAGTGCACGGCGAGCGCCTGCTCCTCATCCAGGCGGACGTGCGTGACGAGCAGGCCGTCCGGGAAGCGGTGGAGCGCACGCTCGCACGGTTCGGCCGTATCGACGTGGTGGCCAACAACGCCGGCTACGGACTGTTCGGAGCCGTCGAGGAGGCCTCCGACGCGCAGATCCGCGCCGTGTTCGACACCAACGTCTTCGGAGTGCTCAACGTGCTCCGCGCGACGTTGCCGGTGCTCCGCGCCCAGCGATCCGGACACATCCTCCAGGGCTCGTCCGTCTACGGGCAGTCCGCCCACCCGGGCGTGGGGCTGCTGGCCGCGACCAAGCACGCGGTCGAGGGGCTGTCGGACGCGCTGGCGGCCGAGGTCGCACCGCTCGGCATCAAGGTCACGATCATCCAGCCCGGTCTGACCGCGACCCCCTTCCTGGCCAACCTCGATGTCGCGGACGGCCTGGCCGACTACGACCGGACCGTCCGCGAGGTCCAGAAAGGCATCGGAGAGTTGCCGGCATCCGCGTTCTCCTCCGCGGCGCGGATCGCCGCAGGCATCCGGACCGCGGTCGACAGCCCCAATCCTCCGCTGCGCCTGGCGCTCGGCACCTCCGGAGCCACGGGCATGCGGGCCGCATTGGAGGCACGCATCGCAGACCTGGACGGCTGCAAGCGGGTGACCGAGGCCGTCGACAGCTGATCGCAAGTCCCGCCGGGGGCCGCGGCGCTGATGGCCGAGGTGCCCTCGGCGGCGTGATCCGCGTGATCCGCGTGGGCCCGGCAGTCCGGGAAGTGATCTTGTTTCGGGCGGGAACCGACCCCTCGGAAGTTCCGCGTCACCGCAGGCCGACGAATCGTGTCGGTTTCGCAGATTCTCATCGGCGTGGCGGCGGGCCCGGCGCCCTGCGCCAGGC
>NZ_JBHJUK010000188.1:2078-14206 GCF_042266225.1 Kitasatospora sp. NPDC056181 | reverse complement strand
ACCCCGCCGTTGCCCGAACGTCCGTACCGGACCTGCCCTTTCGGCACAAGCTCCGCACGCGTCCCTTCCGTTCCGGGCCCCCGCCCTGACACCATCGTCCGCTACCCCGTGACGGAACGTCGGTGACCGCCGCCCCGTCCGACGGAAGGACCACGTGACCCGCCCCGCCCCCGCCCGCAGCCGCCCCGCCACGCCCGCCGGCGACCACCGCCCCGCCGGCGGCCACCGCCCCGCCGGCGAGCACCGCCCCGCCCCCTGGGTCCGCACCAGGCTGCGCACCCAGCCCCTCGCCGCGCTGCTCACCGCCGTCCTCGCCTTCGCCCTGGTGTTCCTGGCCGCGGCCTTCCCCCGGGCCCTGGACCGTGGCGCCGACGCCGCGCTGCGCGACTTCCTCCACGACCGCGGCCCGCTGGAGACCAGCCTGACCAGCTCCGCCTCCGCACCCCTCGGCGACCGCGCCGAAAGTGCCGCCGACCTGGAGCGCGTGGCCGCCGAACTCCTCGCCGCCACCGGCCCCGGCTACTCCGTGGCGCCCTCCGGAGCGGTCTTCGGCGCCCAGGCCGTCCAGCACCGCGCCCTCGCCAACCCCGGCCTGGACCGCCCCGACGGCCGCTCCAACCCCACCCTGCACCTGCTCTACCTGCACGGCCTCACCGAGCACACCACCCTGGTCGCAGGCGCTTGGCCGGGCCGCTCCGCCCCCGGCGAGCCGATCCCCATCGCCGTCAGCCGCGCCGCCGCCGACACCATCGGCATCCGCCTCGGCGACGTCCTCCAGGACGACTCCGCCACCTCGCGACAGGTCCGCGTGAGCGGCCTCTACACCGTCACCGACCAGGCCGAGCCGTACTGGAGCGACCTGCCCTGCACCGGCCGGGCGTGCCTGGAGCGCTCCCTCAGCGACCCGAACACCCGTTTCTGGCACACCGCCGGGATCGTCGGCGGCGACGACCTGCGCACCCTCGCCGCCTGGGGCGGCCGCCCGGCACGCGACTTCTGGCGGCTGCCCGTCGACACCGGCGCCCTGCGCGCCGACCGGCTGCCCGAGGCCCAGCGCGGCCTCGCCTCCCACCTGACCGGCCCCGCCGCCGCCCACCTGGGCGCGGCCACCGCACGCCCCGACCTGACGACCGTCTCCCGCCTGCCCGGCCACCTCGCCCAGGCCGCCGCCCGCCAGGGCGCCGTCGCACCCCTGGCCGCGATCGGACCGGCGGCCGTCGCCGGGATCGCCGGCATCGTCCTCGCCCTGGCCGCCGCCCTCACCACCGAACGACGCGGCGCCGAACTGCGGCTGCTGCGCGCCCGCGGCGCCTCCGCCGCCGGCGTCCTGCTGCGCCTGTGCGGCGAGGCCGCGGCGCCGGTGCTCCCGGCCGCCGCGACGGCCACGGCACTGGCCCTGTGGCTGCTGCCCACCCCGCGCTGGACGGCGGCCGTCACGGCCGCCCTGGTCACCACCGTGCTCGCGCTGTTCACCGTCCCCGTCCGCGCCGCGCTGCCACCGGGGCAGGACCGCCACCGGGGCCGGGCCGCCCGGCGCGTACGCCTGTGCGCCGAGACCGCCGTCCTCGCCCTCACCGCCGCCGCCGTGGCCGGTGAGCGCCGCCGCGGCGCCGCACCGCCCGGCGACGGCCCCGACCTGCTGCTCGTCGCGGCGCCCCTGCTGATCGCCCTCACCGCGGCACTGCTGCTGGCCCGGCTGCTGCCCCTGCTCGCCGCCGCGGCGGCCCGCGCCGCCGCCCGCGGCCCCGCACTGGTGGGCTTCCTGGGCCTGGCCCGCGCCGCCCGCGGCACCGGCGGCCGGCCCCGTCCCTCCACCCTGCCGCTGTTCGCCCTGGTGCTCGCCGTCACCACCGCCGGCTTCGGCTCGACCGTCCTGGACGGCGTCGGCCTCGCCCGCCGGCAGGCCGCCCGGCTCACCGTCGGCGCGGACGCCTCCGCCGCGGCACCGGCCGGGCGCACCCTGCCACCCGGCTTCGGCCCGGCCGCCGCCGCCCTGCCGGGGGTGGAGGCCGCCACCACCGTCCGGCTGGAGAGCGAGGCCTTCCTGCTCGAAGGCGTCCCGGGCGTGGGCACCGGCGTCGACCCCCACGCCACCCAGGTCACCCTGGTCGTCGCCGAACCCCAGGCGTACGCGCGGATCGCCCGCACCGTCGGGACGGGCACCTTCGACCCGGCCGTGCTCACCGCACCGCCCGCCCCCGCCCCCGGCACCGCATCGTCCGCCGCCCCCGGCACCGCCCCCGCCCCCGGCACCGCGGCGCCCGCCGTCCCCGCCCTGTTCAGCGCCGACCTCGCACGCCACCTCGGCCCCGGCGGCCACCGGCTGCGGCTGCCCAGCGGCGGCGAGGTGCTCGCCGTGCGCGCCGGCGCCGTCGACGCCACTCCCGCACTGCCCGGCGCCACCCGGCCCTTCATCGTCCTGCCCACCCCGGCGGCCACCGCCGTGCTGCCCGAACTCGCCAGGGCCACCGACTGGTTCGCCGTCGGCCGCATCGACGAGCCCGCCCTCGCCGCCCTGGTGCGCCAACTCCCGCCCTCGGACCTCGCCGACCCCGGCGCCCCGCCCACCGCCGGGCCCACCGCCTCCGCCGCCGTCGTCGGCAACGACCCCGACGCCCTGCGCAGCGGCTACCTGACCCGTACCAGCGCCGCCGTCACCGCCGACCTCGCCAGGGACCCGCTCCAGCACGCCGCCGCCCGCTTCTTCCGCCACGCGGTCACCGCCGCCGGGGCGCTCGCCCTGCTCGCCCTCCTGCTCACCCTGCTGCGCGCCGCCCCCGACCGGGCCGCCCTGCTCGCCCGGCTGCGCACCATGGGCCTGCGCTCCCGTCAGGGCCTCGCGCTCATCCTCGCCGAGACGCTGCCGCAGACCCTCACGGCCGCGGCCGGCGGCGCCCTCGCCGCGCTGGCCGCCGTCGTCCTGCTCGGCCCGGCCGTCGACCTGTCCGCCCTGGTCGGCGCCCCGGTGCCGGCCGGCCTGCGCCCCGCGGCCGGGCCGCTCGTCCTGCCGGCGGCGGCCCTCGCCGCGCTGGCCGCGCTCGCCGTCCTCACCGAGGCCCTGACCGGCGGCCGCCGCCAGGTCACCACCCACCTGCGGGCCGGCGACCACCCCTGACCGTCCCGGCCCTGACCGGCCCTGACCGTCCCGGCCCTGACCGGCGCTGACCGTCCCGGCCGGGACGGTCAGCGCCGGAGCGGTGCTCAGGCGTCGTGCCGGGCGGGCGGCCGCTTGGCGGCGCGGCGGCGGCCGAGAGTGGTGAGGGCGCCGATGAGCGCGGTGGCGAAGGCGGCGATGTCGCCGGCGGCGCGGACCAGGGGCAGCCAGGTGTTCATGCGGGGTCTCTCCTCGTCGGTGGTGGGACGGGCCGGCCGGCTCCGCTGCTGTGCGCTCCTCAATCGTCGGGCGGGCCCGGCCGGGGAGTACGGAGTGCGGACGTTCTGCCGAAGGCGGGGCGCGGCGGCGGGGGACCGGGTACAACTGGCCGGGGGTGTTCGCCGGACACCCCGGCCGGGCGGGCGTACGTTCCGCGAACGCCCGCGGGCGCAGGACCGGTTGGGACGAGAACGGCAGGGCGGGGATGGCAGGCTTCGGCAAGGACAGGTGGCCGGCCGACGGGGCGGTCCGGGCGCTGCTGGAGTACCTCGACGAACTGCACCGCGGCCAGGGGCAGCCGTCGTACGCCCGGATGGGCAGGGAGGTGGGGCTGGCGCCCAGCACGCTGGCGCCGTTCTTCACCGGCACGCGGCTCATCGGCGCGGGCAACCTGGAGCTCCTGGTCCAGCACCTGGACGGGGACACCGCGAGGGCGGAGCGCCTGCGCAAGCGGGCGGCCGTCGAGTGGTCCGTACGTCCGGCCCCGGCCACTGCCCCGGTCCCGGCGCAGGCGGGCCCCGGGGCGCCCGGGCCCGCCGGGAACCGGCCGCTGTCCCTCTTCCGGGCCGGCTGCGGCGTGGGCAGTGCCGTCACGCTCCAGCGGACCGAGTCCGGCCTGTTCGAGGAGTTCCTGGCCGCGCTCCGGGTGATCGGCCTGGAGGAGGCCGAAACCGCACCGCTGCGCGGGATCAGGGCCAGGCTGGAGCAGACCGGCGAGGCCGAGGAGGCCGGCCTGGCCGTCCTGACCGCTTTCTCGGGCGTGTTGGCCGAGGTGATCGCCCTGGTGGAGGAGCGGACCTCGCGCGCCGAGTTCCGCTGGTTCCTGCTGGGCAAGTCCCTGCAGGGCATCGCCCTTGTCGCGGCGGGGGAGTGGCCGTCGGCTCCGGAGATCGAGGGCGCGCGGACCGAGCTGTTCTATCTCAGCGACGCCGTCGACATGCCGCAGGGGCTGCGGGCCGAGGTGAAGGGCTACAGCCGGACGGAACTGCCCACCGCCGGGCGGATGGACATGGTCGAGGAGGCGGCGCGCCTCAGCCGGGCCTTCCACGCGGTTCTCTGAGCCCCTCCGAGCCGCACCCGGGGCCACGGGTGCGGCACCCGCTGCCGGCGCGGGCGGCCGGCCCCGGCACCCCGGCGGGGCGGCCCTCTCGGCCGCACCCGGCGGGGGACCGGCTTGCCGCCGCCGCGCCGAGGGACCAGATTGAAAGGGGTGCCGCCTGCGGCGACAGCCCGGAGAGGTGTGGCGATGAGCAGGGTGGTGGAGTCGATCGACGTGGACGTGCCGGTCCGCGTGGTCTACGACCTGTGGGCGACCTTCGAGGACTTCCCGCAGTTCATGGAGGGCGTGGAGGAGGTCAGGCAGCTGGACGACCGCCACGCCCACTGGCGTACGAAGATCGCCGGGCTGGCCCGGGAGTTCGAGACCGAGATCGTCGAGCGGGTGCCCGGGGAACGGGTCGCCTGGCGCACCACCGGCGAGAGCGTGAAGCACACCGGCACGGTCGACCTGGAGCCGCTCGACGACGCCCGGACGCGGGTGCGGATGACCATGGCCTTCCAGCCCACCGGCCTGGCCGAGAAGGCCGCCGACAAGCTGGGCATCCTCGACCGCCAGGTCCGGGGCGACCTGCGCCGCTTCAAGCGGTTCGTCGAGGACCGCGGCACCCCGGCCGGCCCCGGCCCGGCCCCCGGCGGCTGACGGCGCCCGTCGCCGATGCCGTCGGCGGCGCTGCGCCGCCGTTTGCGGTCGGGGCCGTTCCACCGGGCCGGGCCGGGCCGGGTCGGGCCGGACTGCGGCTACGGCAGCGGCCGGGAGACCACGCCGAAGTAGTTCCCGACGACGCGCTGGACGCCCGGGCCCGCCTCGGTGCCGTAGGGGACGTTCGCAGCCGGGCCCGCCCGCGGCCCCGGGCACGGCGGCCCGGACACCGGGCCCGCCCGCGGCCCCGGGCGGGCCGGAGCGGGAGCCGCGCCGCCGGGGCTCCGCTTGACCGGAGATCTGATTAGGCACCATATTACTTCTCGTGACCCAGCATCCCGGGACCGGCCCCGTCGCGCCCACCCTCGACCAGGCCCGCCGCCAGATCGCCCGCTACGGCCTCGCGGCCGACCCGCAGGCGGTCCTGGTCGCGGCGCGGCTGATGGCGGCCGGCGCCCGGATCGGCCAGGCCGGCGAGGTCCACTTCGGCCGCTTCGGCCTCTCCACCGGCCGCTACCGGCTGCTGGCCGACCTGGAGGACCACGGCGGCGAGAAGTCGCCCTCCCAGCTCGCGGCTAGCCTCGGCGTCTCCCGGGCGACCGTGACCGGACTGGTCGACGGCCTGGAGCGGGAGGGCCTGGTGGCCCGCCGGCCGTCCACCGAGGACGGGCGCGGCAACGTGGTGATCCTCACCGCGCGCGGCGCCGGCAAGCTGCGCGACCTGGCACCCGAGCACTTCGCCCGGATGCAGGCACTGGTCGGCGGGCTCTCCCCCGAGGAGTGCGCCACCTTCCTCGCCCTGCTGGCCCGGGTGGTCGCGGGCATCGACGCACTCACCGAGGACTGACCCCCGGGGGCCGGCCCCGAGGACTGCCCCCCCCGGGGACTGATCCCGGGGGAGCGGCCCCGGGGAAGCGGGCCCCGCTCGGGCGAGGCGGGCCGGGCGGCCCGCCTTCCTTACGGCCCAATAGTTAGGTGCCTAAGCACAAATACTTAGCTCCCTAATCACATCAGCAGAGAGGGACAACCCATGAGCAAGAAGGCCCCCGGCGCCCCGCCGCCCTTCGTCCTGTGGCGCGAGGTCCTGGCCGCCTACGCCATGCCCGCCGTGACGGCCGGTCTCGGCGGGGCCGTCACCCGGCAGCCGCAGCTGGTGGCCGCAGCCCTCACCACCATCGGCGCCACCTCCGCCCTGGTGGCCGCCGCCCTCGGCGCCACGCTGCGCCGCCGCCCCGTCCGCACCCGGCCCGCCCGGACCCCGCGCGCGCTCGCGGCCGCCGTCCTGGGCCTGGCCGCCGCGGCGCTCGGCCTGGCCGCCGGCCTCGCCGCCGCCCGCTGGCTGCCGCAGGTACCGGCCCTCGCCCACAGCCCGTGGCCGCGCCGGCTGCCGGTCGACCTGCCGCTCTCCTCGGCGATCGCGGCCACCGTCACCACCTGGCGCTGGCGCGGCAGCCGCCCCACCCACCCTGCCCGTCCCACCCACCCCACCCTCACGCCGGAGCACCGGCTCCCCACCACACCCCGACCCGAAAGGCAGACATCATGATCGTCATCATGGGCGCCGGCGGCGCCACCGGCGGCGCCACCCTGCGCAGCCTCACCGCCCTCGGCGCACCGGCCCGCGCCCTGAGCCGCGACCCCGCCCGCCTGGCCGCCGCACTCGACGAGCACACGCTCGCCCGCACCGCGGTCCTCCCCGCCGACGCCGCCGACCCGCAGTCCCTGCGGACGGCCCTGCGCGGCGCGCACCAGCTCTTCCTCACCATGGCCAACGGCCCGCACCAGGTCCGGTACGAGCTGAACGCGATCGAGGCGGCCGCCGACTGCGGCGTGCGGCACATCGTCAAGGTCTCCGCACCCGCCGCCGAGCCGGACTCCCCCGTCGCCGTCTCCCGCGGCCACCACCTGGTCGAGGAGCGGCTGCGCGCCTGCGGCATCACCGCCACCGTCCTGCGGCCGTACGCCTTCATGCAGAAGCTGCTGCTCCTGGCGCCCGGCATCGCCGCCGCCGGGGTGGTGCACGGCGCGACGGGCCAGGCGCGGTGCAACTACGTGGACGTCCGGGACATCGGGGACGCCGCGGCCGAGGTCCTCACCCGCCCGGAGCTGGCCGGCGGCACGTACCCGCTCACCGGCGGGCGGGCCTACAGCCACCCGGAACTCACCGCACTGCTGGGCGGGCTGCTCGGCCGGCAGGTCCGCTACCTCGACCTGAGCCCGTCCGAGCTGCACGCCCACCTGGTCGACCGGGCCCGGATGCCGCACTGGCTGGCCACCCACGTGGTGGAGATCCAGCAGCTCGCCGTGGTCCGCAAGGAGACGCCGGACGACACCTTCCTGCGCCTCGCCGGGCGCGCCCCGCGCACCCTGGAGGCCTTCCTCGGCGAGAACCTGCACCGGTTCCGCTGACCACCCCGGACGGCACGGCACGGCGGGCCGGGCCGTCCGGCACGCGTTCCGGAAGCGGGGCGTCAAAGGCGAGGGGACGGACTACGGTCGGGGGGTGAACGAGTACGCGGTGCCCGTCCTGCCGAGCCGGGACCTGGACGAGACGCTCGACTTCTACGGCCGCCTGGGCTTCGAGTCCCGTGGCGCCCGGGCCGGGTGGCACGGTTACCTGATCCTGGTCCGGGGGTCCGTGGAACTGCACTTCCAGCACGATGCGCAGGTGGACCCGCTGGCCACGGCCGGCAGTTGCTACGTCCACGTGGATGACGCGGACGCCCTCCACCAGGCGTGGGCCGAGATCGGCGTCCCCCGTGACGACGTCACGGGCAGCCGTCTGACGGCACCGGCCGACACCTCGTACCGCATGCGGGAGTTCGCCCTCGTGGACCGCAGCGGGAACCTGCTGCGGATCGGCAGTCCGTCGCCCTCCCGGCCGTGATCATGACGGCCACTCGTCGACGGCGACGGCCGGCCCGTCCGTCACGCCGACGACGCGGGACCGGCCGACGGGCCGGTGCGGCTTCGCACGCCACACCGGCCCGTCCTGCCTCACAGCGGGGTGAGGACGTCCTGGTGCGCCCCGTCGATGACGAGGCCGTTGTCCAGCCGGACCCGGACCGTCACCCGCTTCCCCTGCTCCCGGTACGCGGCCCACTGCGGCTCCAGCGCGGCGATCTCCGCCTCCAGCCGCCGGCGGCTCGCCTCCGGCATGGTGTGCCCGTAGTCCTCGAACAGCGCCTTGAGCCGCTGGTACTCGCGGACCTCCTCGCTCTCCGGGAGCTCCCCGTCCACCCGCTCCACGGTGCCCTCGGCCCCGGCCCCCAGCGAGAGGAACCCGACGACGGCCCCGGGCTCCCCGGCGACCGCCTCGCCGATCCCGATGTCCTCGGCCAACCGGACACGCCGGCCTTCCTCCAGGGTCATCCGTCCTCTGCCTCTCCGTCGATCGGTGCCGCCGGCGCAGCCGGCCCGCGGCCCCGGCCATTATCCGCCGGGCGCGTCACGGTGCCGGGACGCGGGCCGGCAGCGCCGACGGCACCGTGACGCGCCCGGATGCCCGCCCGGATGCCCGCCCGGATGCCCGCCCGGATGCCCGCCCGGATGCCCGCCCGGCTCCTCCGCCCGGCCCGCCGCCCGCCCCGCCCGGGCGTCCGGGCGGTAAACCGCGTGCCCCGCGGGCACCGGCCGCGTTACCCTCGGCGCCATGAACGCCACCGGCCCGAACACCGCCACCGCGCGAGCGACCAGCTCGCCGGTTGCCGCCGCTTGACGTACCCCCTCTCCCCGGCGACCGGACACGGTCCGCCGGTGGCCCTGAGGCGTTCCCCTCCTCGGTTGCGAAGACCGCGCGGCCCTGTTGTCCGGTGCCTCCCCACCCGGCACACGCGAAGGGACCGCCCCATGAACACCGACCAGCTCGTCCGCACCTTCACCGAGTACTACGAGGAACGCGGCCACCGCCGGATCACGGGCTCGACACTGCTGCCCCCGCCCGGCGACCCGGTGCTCTTCACCACCTCCGGCATGCACCCCCTCACACCCCACCTGGAGGGGCGCCCGCACCCGCTCGGCAGGCGGCTGGTCAACGTCCAGCGCTGCCTGCGCACCACGGACCTCGACGAGGTCGGCGACCCCACCCACCTGACCGTCTTCGAGATGCTCGGCACCTGGTCCCTCGGCGACTACGAGGGCCCGCAGAGCCTCGACTGGGGCTACGGCCTGCTCACCGACGGCTTCGGCATCGATCCGGGCCTGCTCCACGTCACCGTCTTCGGCGGCGACGACCAGGTCGGCCCGGACACGAGCTCGCTGGAGCTGTGGCAGGACCTCGGCGTGCCGGCCGAACTCACCGTCGAGGACAACTGGTGGTCCAACGGACCCACCGGCCCGTGCGGCCCGGACTCGGAGATCTTCCTGTGGACCGGCGACACCCCGCCGCGGTCGACGCCCACCCGGGACGACCGCTGGGTGGAGGTGTGGAACCACGTGATGATGCGCCACCGGCGCCTCGACGACGGCACGCTCGTCCCGCTTCCCCAACGCAACATCGACACCGGACTCGGCCTGGAACGGCTCTCCTCGCTGCTGCAGGGCCGCTCCTCGGTCTTCGGCAGCGACGTCTTCGACCCCTGGCGCCGCCTCGTCCCGCCCCTGTGGCAGCTGGACGAACCGTCACTGCGACTGGTCTGCGACCACCTGCGCTCGGCCATCGTCGTCATCGGCGACGGCGTCCGCCCGTCCAACACCGGCCGCGGATACGTGCTGCGCCGCCTGGTGCGCCGGGTGCTCACCGTGCTGCGCCAAGGCGACCCGCAGCGCGGACTCGGCGACCTGCCGGTCGAGTTGGTCCGGCACACCCTGGACCGCTTCCGCCAGGACGTGGACCCGCAGTCCGTGCGCCAGGTGCTGCTCGACGAGGAACACCGGTTCGGCCGCCTCCTGGACCGCGGCCGCCAGGTGCTCTCCCGCCCCCGCTTCCGCGGCCCGCTGACCGAGGACGACCTCCACTACCTCCACGACACCCACGGCCTGCCCCGCGAGCTGGTCCTGGACCTGCGGCCCCAGTGACGACCCGGGCCACGGCACCGGAGCCGAACGGTTCTCGGGACGTGACCACCCTGCGCGGCGGATCCCCGGCAACGAGGAACGGGATCCACCGCGCAGCCACAGCGAGTTCCCGGCGGGCAATCCGGTCAACGGTTCTTCCCGGGCAGCCGGCCGCCGGCGGGAGCCGCTCACGGCCGGCCCGCCCCGGAGGGAGCCCCCGTCAGGACTCCGGGGGCGGGCCGCCGTGCTCGATCTCGTGGATGAGCCGCTTGAGCTGGGTGACCTCGTCCCGCAGGGCGCGGTCACCGGCCGGGGTGAGGGAGAGCCAGGTGCGGGCACGTCTGCCCTCGTAGCCCTTCTCGATGTCGACCAGTCCGGCCTTCTCGAGGACGGCCAGGTGCTGGCTGAGGTTTCCGGCGGTCAGGCTCAGCGCCGTGCGCAGGAAGCCGAACTCGACCCGGCGCGCCTGGTGGGCGACCGTGAGGATGCCGAGGCGGACTCGCTGGTGGACGACGTCGTCCAGGCCGGTGACGGGATGCGGGTCGGGCCGAGCGGTCATGACGCAGCACGTCGACGGGGCCGCTGGGCCAGGCCGAAGCCGAGCGCGCCGAGCAGGAGGAGTACACCGGGGACGGCGAAGTGGGGCAGGGCGGACCAGGGCGAGGCGGGGGCGATCCCCGCCCAGCCGGTGGTGAGCGGCACCAGCTCGACGGCCAGGTACACCGCGGCGAGCAGCGCCAGGGCGAGGCTGCGCTCCACCCAGGACAGCACCAGCAGCGGCAGCCCGACCGCCGTGGCGTTCCCGGCGAGCCGTTCGAGGAACATCGTCGTCCCGGAACCGGGGTCGAGGTGCAGACCCCAGAAGTCGACCGGGGCGCCGGGCTGCGGCAGACCGTGGCGCAGGCTCCACAACGCGGTTGCACCCGCCAGGCCGACCAGGACGATCCCGGTGGTGACGTACGGCCTGACCGCAGTGCCGACCCCGCGGTTGCGGGAGCGGCGGATGTAGAAGAACGCCGTCGCGGCGTAGGCCAGGGCGAGCCCGACGGGCCAGTACACCGCCGAGCCCTGGGTGATCAGGGTGCAGCCGCCGCCCGCCGCGGCGTCACCCGTCGGGCAGGGCACGGTCTCGACCTTGAAGGTCAGGCGGCCGACCAGGATTCCGCCCAACGTGAGCACGCCCAGCAGCAGGAGGGGGAACCAGGTACCGCGCTGGACGGCGCGGACCTGGCGGGTCAAGTTGCCGAGGTCGGCCAGGAGTTCACGGGGTGTCACCGACGAAGGCACTGATGCGTCTGTCATGAAATCAGCTTTGCATCACAAACCAGTTGTGGCAAGAGAGCTGCGCCACCGCAGGACCCGGAGACCGGCTGACGGAAAGTCAGCTGGAGTACGCGCCGCCGCTGTGGATGTCCACGCAGGCCCACACGTTCGGGGTGTCGGTGAAGCTGCCGCACAGACGGCCCCAGGCGACCTCGATGTCGGTCCACTCGGCGGTGATCCTCCCGTCGCGGGCGGTGCCGGTCATCCGCTCGTGGACCTCGACCTGGTGGTCGCCCTCGTGGAGGAGCGCGGTGGACCTGGTCGCCTTGCCCGGGTTGGTCCACGTCACCGTCAGGCGCCGCGCCCAGTCGTCGTGCCCGTCGATGGCGATGCAGACCTTGGGGCCGGACCAGTTGTGGGTGCAGGCGTCGCTGCTGCGCCGGCCCGCTGCGGCGCCGGCCGGTGCGGCGGTGGCGAGCAGGACGATGGCGGCCGCGGACGCGAGTGCTGCGGCCCTGGCGACGACCGGGTGCATCAGGTCCTCCTTCTTCCCTGGGGTGTGTGCCCGCCGCTCTGTTTGCGGCGGGCACTCGGGTTGAACGAGGGGCGTGCGATGCCGTTGCGGCGGTCCACCCGGACGGCGGAGCGCCCCGGCGCGGCATTGACGCCGGCCCGGCCGGAGGCGGTGGGCGCCAACCGGCCGGCCGGGGCGCCGGCGGGGCGTCGGCGGCGGGCTGCCGCCGGGGCGGGGACCCCCCGCCGGGGGCCGGCGCGGGGTACTGAGCGGGGGAGAGGGAG
>NZ_JBHJUK010000188.1:0-2068 GCF_042266225.1 Kitasatospora sp. NPDC056181 | reverse complement strand
GGGGGGCCGTCGGCAGCGCCCTGGCGCATCGGCGGCACCCCACGGCCCGGCGCGGCGGCGGAGAACTGCCGGCGGACATGTGAACGGGCACGGGAGCGGGCACGGGAGGTGGCGCGGCCACGGCCGTGGGCGCGGGCGGATGGCGAACGGTCAGCGGGCGCTGCCGAGGTTCCGGTCGCCGTCGGCGCCTTCGAGCATGAGGGTGGTCTCCTCGATGCGGCGGAAGCGGCCGTCGGGCGCGAACTCGGCGAAGACGTAGACCTCCATGCGGACGGTGGACCCGTCGGCCTTGACGACCTTCATCGTGTGGCGGTCGGCGTACCGGTCGCCGGAGGCGAGCTCGTCGTGGACCTCGACCGACCCGTCGGCGACGACCGTGCGCAGGTGGGCGATGTGGGCGAGGAACTCCGTGCGGTCCGCCCAGCTGCCGTCGGTGCGCTGGCGGTAGTCGGGGGCGAAGTGCCGGTCGGCGGCCTCGTCCAGGTCGAGGCCCGGGGTGAGGAGCAGGTCGGTGAGGGCGGCGCGGATGTCGGTGTGGTTCACGGGGATTCCTTCGGATGGGGGCGGGAGTGGCCCGCCGTGGATCGACCGGAGATGCGTGCCTTGAGCACGCTTATGACTGTACAGGGAAAGCGTGCGCCGCGCACGCTAATCTGAAGGGGTGAAGAACTCGACGGGACACGACATCGCCGACGCCCTCGGACTGCTCCTGCGGCGCAGCACCCGGGCCCGCCTCTACACCCGGCTGACGGAGGGGTTGGGGGAGGCGGTCGACGACCTCACCTACCCGGTCCTCAGCGGCCTGGCCCGGACCGGCGCGTGCAGCGCCGCCGACCTCGGCCGCGAGATCGGGCTCGACCGCACGACCGTCACCCGCCGCGCCGACCGCCTGGAGCAGGCCGGGCTCCTCCAGCGCCAGCCCGACCCGGCCGACGGCCGCGCCACGCTGCTCGCCCTCACCGACGACGGCCGCACCGTCGTCGCGGCCACCAGGCAGCGGCTCGCCACCGGCATCGAGGACTCGCTCGCCACCTGGCCGCAGGCCGACGCCCAGGCCTTCGCCCGCCTCCTGCACCGTTTCGTCGACGAGGGGCCCTTCGCCCCCGACCACGACTGACCGTCACCGGCCCACCGGACGTCCCGGTTCGGCCCGCCACCGTGCGTCCCGGTTCGGCCCGCCGCCGGGCTGCCCGGCCTGGGGATCGCCTGCCCTGTCCGTCACGGGCGGTGTGTACGGGTGGGCTGGGCGGGGTCTACCAGTTCGCCCAGCGGAGGTTCCAGCCGCCGAGCCCGTTGTCCGGGGCGACGGTCTTCTCCTTCGTGTTCACGACCGTGACGACATCGCCGATCAGCGAGCCGTTGAAGAACGCACCCGCGACGGAGGTGTCGCTGCCGCCCTCCGTGTCCTTGAGCGCGACGCAGCCGTGGCCGGCGGAGCCGAGCCCGTTCCAGCGGTGACGGCGACGCGACGCGGCGCCCCGGTCCCGGCACCGGACCCGTTTGTGCCGCCCACGGCCCTGCGCGCGTCGCGCTCCGCGCCCGCGCGTAGGGCCGGGGGAGGCGCCGATCGCCGGCGAACCGAGGGAGCCGTGCGGCGCGTTCAGCCCGGCGGGCCGTCATCGTCGCCGGGGAGCAGGCCGGCGGCCCGGGCAGCCCGGGGGCACGGCGGGGAGCCGGGGGAGCCGGGGGCGTCGCCATGGCTGGTCGTCCCGCCCCGGGTCCTGCTGACGCCCGGGGGGACGGCCGGGCCCTGGCGGTGATGCCGAAGCGGACGGCGGGAGGCCGCCTCCGCCACCCCCCCCGCCGCCTCCGCCGCCTCCCGCCGTCGCCCTGACCCGGTGTCACCTGCACGGCCGCCTGCCCGCCGCCGGCAGGCGGCCCGCGGGAGGGGTCGCGACCGTTCCCCGCATGGCGTTCACTTCACTCCATTGCAACGACTCCGGTAGCTGTCGTTGCGTTAGATTTGATCCCAATGCAACGATTTCATCGCTCTGAGCTGCACTGATGCTGCTATCGCGCAACGAACGTGTTGTCAGAAAATGGAAAGCAACGTAGCTTTTCCGTTGTC